>NZ_BAAHAP010000097.1:0-18833 GCF_054777495.1 Echinicola sediminis
TAATCGGCGCAATCCGCGGGAGATTTTTTAATAGTCGAGGATAAAATAGGGTCCACAGATGGACAGGGATGAACACGGATAAAATAAATATCGGAAACAACAGACCATTAATCAGCGCTTATCCGCGAAATCCGCGGGAGACTATTTTTTAAGACTGCAGGTAAATTTAGGTCCACAGATGGACAGGGATGAACACGGATAAAAAATACCAGAATCAACAGACCAACAAATCAGCGCTAATCGGCGCAATCCGCGGGAGATTTTTTAATAGTCGAGGATAAAATAGGGTCCACAGATGGACAGGGATGAACACGGATAAAATAAATATCGGAAACAACAGACCATTAATCAGCGCTTATCCGCGCAATCCGCGGGAGACTATTTTTTAAGACTGCAGGTAAATTTAGGTCCTCAGATGGACAGAGATGAACACGGATAAAAAATACCAGAATCAACAGACCATCAAATCAACGGTTATCTGCGAGATCTGCGGGAAACCTTTTTAGCGCTGTCTACAGAATCGGAAGGAATCAAGGTATCTTTCCATAAATGTTTCCACTTGATGCCCTTATCTTTAGGAGAGAATTGATGGAAGAAATTGGAAATAAAACAAAACAGGTAGGTTTTTTGCAGAAGGGCATTAATATGGAAAATATCTTAATCATTGGAGCTTTTGATA
This sequence comes from Echinicola sediminis, assembly GCF_054777495.1. Lineage (NCBI taxonomy): Bacteria > Pseudomonadati > Bacteroidota > Cytophagia > Cytophagales > Cyclobacteriaceae > Echinicola > Echinicola sediminis. The sequence continues at coordinate 680 of NZ_BAAHAP010000097.1, forward strand.
GGTACAATTATGGGGATCTGCTTTTCCCTTTGATCATTGAGAAACAGTTGGAAAGGTACCCCTTGGCGGTGAACTGCCGTTTTTTTGGTTTGGTGGAAAGTGACCTTTCCAAGGAGGGGGGGAAGCCGACAGAGGATTTGGCCGCTTTTTATAATGCCTGTAATGCTCCATTTGGTAGGAACCATATCATTGTGGCAGGAGGAGAGGCGCTCGGCGTGACCTGGCACTCGCTATTTGCGGCATTGAATAAAACCTATCAGAAAGTTCACCGCTATCGGTACGGCCTTTCCAGGTTTATGGATCTGAATAAGATGGCCAAGCGGTTTTTAAAGGGGAAAACTACCTTGCCATTTTTATTTACAAAACAGGATTTTAAAAATGTCCGCTCTGTTATTTTGAATTCCTTGGGCGGTTCTGGGATAAAAGGGGAGTTTTTCCAGCAATACAGCTTTATGCAGGAAAAACTTTCCCAAGTGGATTATCTGGCGGTAAGGGATAAGCTGACCGTGGCGAATATGCGGGACAATGGTGTGGAAGCACAGCTGTTTCCGGACTGTGCCATTCTAATGTCCGAATTTTATCCCAACAGCTATTTGGAGTCCAGGGTAACCTCTGAAGTTCTTTCCTATGTGCAAGAGAACAAAGGACAGTACCTGTATTTCCAAATCAACAGGAAAAATACGACAGGAAAGGAAAGTTTGATTGCCCGTCAATTGGATGAGGTTTACGAGCAGTCAGGAACCAAGCTTTGCCTTTGCCCGATCGGAAAGGCACTGGACCATGATGACCACCTTGCCCTGGGCCAGGTCAAAACCCTGCTTAAAAGCCCCAGCACTTATTTTGATGCGGATAATATTTGGGACATCATGTACCTTATCGCTAATGCGAAGGCCTACGCCGGCACCAGTTTACATGGTGCGATTACTGCACTGAGCTATGCAGTGCCGCATGTGGGTCTAAAGGTGGAAAAACTGGATGCCTATCTGGCCACTTGGGGTGTGGAGGGAAATACCTTTGCGGTAGATTTCGATCGGATCTATGATCAGTTTCAACAAGCTACGGGTATTGCATCGGAAAAATACGAGGAGACAAGAAAAATCCAGATCGACCAAATTAAGCGGGCCTTTGATCAAATGGTTGAGGTGATAAGCAGATAGCTTTAGAGAAATTAATGTTGAGTTTCAGTGTCGGATCCCTTTCCCATTTCCGAAGGCAAATAGCCAAATTGGTCCTTAAAAATTTTCCGGAAGTATTTGGTGCTGCTAAACCCTACTTCATAGGCCGCTTGGGCTACACCTAAATTTTCTTCTTTGATCAAATAGGCTGCCCTATTGATCCTGACGGTTCGGATATGTTGATTGATGTTCTGTCCGGTAAGGGCTTTGAGTTTCCGGAAAAGCGAGGTCCTGCTCATTCCCATCAGCTGGGAAATGGTATCCACATCGGTGTTTTGTTCGGTAATTTGATCCAAAATGTGTTTTTCCAATTGCTTTAAGAAATCCTTTTCTTTTAATACCGCAGATTTTTGTCCTTCTGTTAGGCTTTCGTTGCTGGAATTATTTCCCAGATAGTATTCCCTCAGTCTAACTTTTGCCTGCAAAAGGTTGCTGATTCTGGATAGTAAAATTCGACCATTAAAGGGCTTGGTGATGTATTCATCTGCTCCCTGGCCAAAGCCACTGGTAATGCTTTCCACACTGTCTTTGGCAGAAAGCAGGATCACCGGAATATGGGTGGTTGCCTGCCGGGTTTTAAGTATCCCACAGAGGTCGATACCGTTTTTTTCGGGCATCATGACATCGGAGATAATCAGGTCTGGCACAAACTGGATGGCTTTTTCCAATCCTTCTTGACCATTTTGGGCATGGATAAGGTCATAGGTGTCGCTCAGTAAATTGTCAAGGTAGGCAAGGATTTGTGGGTTGTCATCTATCAGCAGAACCACTTCCTTGTCTTCGCTTAAATCGAGATTGGACTTAACCGACCTCTGATCCTGCGTCTCCAGCTCGGGTGACCACATGCTTTGGTCTTCCTGCAGTGCTGTATCGGCCACTTCGTCATCCTCAATTTTCTGAAAGGGAAACGTGATGGAAAAAATACAGCCACTTCCAGGTTGGCTGATCAGCTTAATGTTTCCTTGGTGATCTTCCACCAGCCGTTTGGTGAGGGCAAGGCCAATACCTGTTCCTTTTTGACGGGTATTGGCCCCACTTTGGTAATACCAGTTAAAGATATGCTCTTGGTCTTCTATCGCAATGCCGGGCCCATTGTCCCCGATGTTGATCTCAAATTGGTCGATATGGGGAGTTACGGTAATGGTCACCTGGTCGTTGGGATTACAATATTTTAGGGCATTGGAAAGCAGGTTGTTGATAATGATGTGTAATTTTTCCAGATCTACAGCTGCAACAAAATCCACCTGAGGAAAACTTCCCTTTAATTTGATCTTTCGTTGCTCCGCCAAGGGTTGATATTGGGCCATCCACTGCTGGATAGGCTTTACGATGTAATGGTTTTTCAACTGTAGGCGGTTGATATCCAGCTCTGTTTTTCTGAATTCCAGGAGCTTGTTGATCATCTCAAGAAGGTACTTGGCATTTTTTTGTACCAGCTGGAGCCCTTTTAGGTGTTTGGTGCTTTTGACTTCAAGAAGGAGGTCCTCTATAGGCGCCATGATAAGCGTCAGCGGGGTTTTCAGTTCATGGGAAAATCCGGTAAAGAAGCGGGCTCTCTCTTCGTTCAGTTCATGCTCCAGTTGCCGCTGTTTTTTCTCAATAAGCAGGGAGCTTTTTAATTTCAGCCTATCGCTGTAGTATTTAAGCCCGGCATAGACCAATCCAACAATAATGAGCAGATATAAGACATAGGCAGGCCAGGTTTGCCAAAATGGAGGGGCAATGAAAATAGCCATTTGGTTTTCGGCAATGTCACTGGTGCTGCTTTGTGCCCTGATTTTGAGGGTATAGTCCCCGGGAGGGATATTGCTCAAATTGGCAGTGCCGGTATGAAGGGTTTCTATCCATTGATCATGATAGGGCTCAAGTTTATAAGCATAGGTGACATCATTCGCCCTTGGGTATTTTAGTGCCACATAATCAAGCGAAATCAAACTCTGATCGTAGCTTAAATTCAGCTGGCGAAGGTAGGGGAGGTTGGCTTTCAATGTCCATCCCTGGTCAGGACTGTTTACCAAAACTTTTTGGTTCATTAATCTCAAGTCGCTGAATATTAAGGGGTAATTTTTTCTTTTCTGCTTGAGGTCATCCGGCCGGAATACGTTGATGCCTTTATTGCCTCCAAAGTAGATTTCCCCAGAACGAGTCGCCAGCGCAGCGCCGATATTGAATTCACTCTGTTGGATATTGGAATAGGCATTTAAATTGCCCACCTGGTTGGTTTCAGGATCGAAAAAACTGATGCCATTAAAAGTACCCAACCAAATTTTACCATTATGATCTTTTGCAATGCTGTTGATGGTAGAATTGCTCAAACCATTTTCAGGGCTGAAAATGGCGATGGTTTTATGGACAGGATCCAAACGGAAAAGCCCTTCATAACGACTTCCTGCCAGGATATCCCCATTGTCCAAGAGGCAAAGACTGAAAATTATTCCTGTCGGAAAACCAAAGACGGTGGATTCATCAAAGACTTCCTGCTCTCCTGTGAGGTAATTGTAGCGGATGATACCGGAGCCATAAGTGGCCAACCAAAGATTGCCGAGCTCATCTTCTGCGATGTCGCGGATATCGATCTTTCCCAATTGCCTGACATAATCAAAGTTGTCAATGGGAGGGTGGTAGCGGTACAAGCCTCCCCGGTTGGTGCCTACCCAAATCTGCCCTTTTTGGTCTTCGAAGATTACCCGGACATCATTGCCGCCTTCCTGGCTGCTTTGTAGATAATGCCTGCATTTTCCTGTGGAAGGGTCAAGGCGGTTGAGCCCCCCTTGGTAAGTGCCGGCCCAAACCCTGTCCTGACTATCCTGAAGCAGGGAAATAATGTAGTTGTTGGACAGGCTTGCAGGATCCTTGATATCATGGACAAAATGCTGAATCATTCCTGTAGAGGGATGATAAAGATCCAGTCCGCCGCCATCAGTGCCGATCCAGATATGGCCGTTTTTACCTTCGGCCAATGAACCTATCCGGTCATGGCTGATGGTATGGCGATAGGATAGGTTTCGCTTTATCAGTTTGATGGGATCTCCTTTCGGATTGACGAAGTTGATGCCCGTGCTGGTGCCTATCCACATGTTGCCGTCTTCGGAAAGCTTTAGGGAGGAGACGGTTCGGTTAAATACACTTGAACCATCATTTTTAGGTAAAAACCATTTGATTTTTAAGGTGCTTTTCGAAAAAATGCTTTTTGGATCCACGATGTTCAGTCCCCCGTTTCTGGTGCCTATCCATATATTTCCCATGGGATCCTTTTCAAAGCAAAGGACATTTTCATCACTCAGTCCTGCCCGTGGATGGCTCGCTCCCCTGATCCTAAGGGTATCCGCTTTTGTCGTAATGATCTGCACGCCTTCGTTGGAGCCGATCCAAAGGTTGCCTTTTTCATCCGTGTAAAGGCAGTTGATATTTTGAGATAAAGATTTTTTTTCTGAAAGACGTTGGACCGTTTTATCCTGATAGTTGATTTTGTTTAGCCCCTTGTCAAAAGACCCCACCCAAAGGATAGAATCCCCTTGGAATGCCACAGAAGAAATTTTAGCGGAGGAAAGGGAATTGGGTTTGTCGGGATGGTGGCCAAAGGTATCGACCACCTGCTGGGCACTGATGGTCTGTACTCCACCATCATAAATCCCGAGCACAGCAAGTCCATTTGGGCCAAGGGTGGTTTGGTTGATATTGTCCTGGGTCAATCCGAAGCGTTGGTCGATGTGCCGAAACATATCCTTCTTAGGATCATAAATACTGAGTCCGCGACTGGTAGAAAGCAGGAGTTGCTTGGAATGGTCAAGCCGGACATGTTGGACGTAATTATCTGCCGGGCCGAGTTCAGGCTGTCGGTTGTTTTTTCGGTAAACAGTGAAATGCTGGCCATCATATCGGTTCAGCCCTTCCAAGGTGGCCACCCAGATGAAACCCAGCGAATCCTGTTCTATACTGTTGACATAGTTGTGGGAGAGCCCTGATTCCACATCCAGGAGATAAAAGGTGAGTTGGTCCTGATCTGAAAACACCGATTGGATACTGTCTTTTTGGGCAAGACAAGGGGATAGGGTAAGGTAAAGCAGTAGGGCTATTAGGGGTAATTTCATGTGGTCGCAATCACGATAATAGATCCTAAAAATCCCAATAAAATCCCAAATAAACCAATATTGGCCATTTTGTGCCCTTGATAATACTGATTTGTGCCCCCATGTTCAGGAGGGATCTCCCGAATATTGTTATTGGGAATTTTCACAGAACACCCCGTTTGTTCAATTCCCGGTTTTAATAGTTTAAATAACAATTAACCTAAAAGAACATGCTAACACAATTACAAGCCAGGGTATGGCTTTTTTGCATGTCATTGGTGATGCTGATGATATGTACAGTACCCGATGTTTTTGGCCAACAACAAATCAATGGCCGAGTCCTAGATGAAAGTGGTTTGGGACTTCCTGGAGCTTCGGTGCTCGTCATAGGAACTTCCAACGGAACCGTTACTGACCTCGACGGTAATTTTAAACTCACCATCACTTCAGAAAACCCTGTATTGAAAGTATCCTTTATAGGTTATGAATCGCAGGAGATCGCCCTGGATGGAAGAAGCACGATTGAAGTGAAGCTTTTTCAAGATATGCAGTCCCTTGGAGAGGTGGTCGTCGTAGGTTACGGGGAGCAAAAGAAAGCAACACTCACCGGATCGGTATCCCAAGTAGAGGGCAGGGAGTTGCAGAACAGTCCCCAGCCAAACGTATCCAACTCCTTGGCGGGAAGATTTTCCGGTATCATTGCCAATAACCGCGGCGGTGAGCCGGGATACGATGGTTCCAGTTTCAGCATCCGTGGCCTTGCGACCACGGGAAACAACGACGTCTTGGTCGTTATCGATGGAGTGCCGGGACAGATCGGTGGCTTGGAGCGTTTGAATCCCAATGACATTGAAAGCGTATCGGTATTGAAAGATGCTTCTGCTGCCATTTACGGTTCCAGAGCCGCAAACGGGGTCATTTTGGTGACCACCAAGCGGGGAAAAGAAGGAAAGCCGACCATCTCCTACAGTTTCAACCAGGGCTTCTCTTCGCCTACCAGACTTCCGGAAATGGCGGATGCCGAGACCTACGGTCAGATAAGAAATGAAATTGCCTATTATAATAACCCTGGAGGGGGACTGAACCAGGTGTATTCAGAAGATGAGCTGTCCATGTTTGCCAACGGTTCAGACCCTTTGAATTATCCCAATACGGATTGGGCGGCGGCGGCGCTGAATAAAGTGGCCCTGCAAAACCAGCACAACTTGAGTGTCAGGGGCGGTTCAGAAGCCGTAAATTATTTTGTTTCCTTGGGGAAAACAGGCCAAGACGGCCTTTACAAAAACGGCGCTACCCGCTACGATCAGTACAGCTTCCGTACCAATATTGACGCAGATATCAATGATCGCCTGACCGTGGGACTTTCATTGTCGGGAAGAAAAGAAGACCGCCAGTTTCCGACTTCCAGTGCGGGATCAATTTTCCGCTCCATTTACAGGGCTTACCCTACGGTAGCAGCAGTTTATCCGAATGGCTTGCCTTCTTCAGGAATTGAAAACAGCAACCCTGTGATGATGGCTACCGATCAGGGAGGCCTAACCCAGAATCCTAAGTATGTTTTCAACGGAATCCTGAAAGGAAGCTATGAATTGCCCTTTTTGGAAGGATTGTCCGTAGATGGTTTCTTTTCGATCGATGAAAGCAGCAATAGAAACAGGACGTTCAGCACACCCTATACATTGTATAATTACAATGCCGGATCAGAGGCCTATTCTCCGGTAGTAGTAGGGGGAGGACCTGATCAGCAGGCGACCTTGTCCGAAGAGCATTACAGCCAGTCCATGACGGTATCCAATATCAAACTGAATTTCAAACAGTATTTTGGGGATCATTTTGTGGACGCTTTTATCGGCTACGAACAGAGTGAAAACAGGACGCATACCATGGGAGCTTCCAGACTTCATTTCCCTACTACGGAAACGCCGGAATTGTCCCAAGGAGGAGCGGCCGCGTCGGATTATGACAACTGGGGCAGCAGCTATAATTACACCCGGAAAAGTTACATCAGCCGTGTGGCCTATAACTTCCAAGAGAAGTACCTGGCAGAAGTACAGATGCGAGTGGATGGTTCCTCCAACTTCCCTTCTGGCGAGCGTTACGGTTTCTTCCCTTCCATCTCTGCGGGTTATCGAGTATCAGAAGAAGGGTGGTTTAGAGACAATGTAGGCTTCTTTGATGACCTTAAATTGAGGGCTTCCTACGGTAAGTTAGGGAACGATAACGTGGGACAGTTCCAATATTACGATAACTATTCTTTCAATAACCGCTATGTGATTGGGAATGAAGTGGTGACCGGTATTGACCTTACCCGCTTGGGGAATCCGAATATTACCTGGGAGGTGGCCACCAAAACGGATATCGGATTCAATGCCGTATGGTTGCAGCATTTCACCACAGAATTCATTTACTTCCAGCAGGACAGAAGCAAAATTCTGACAACCAGAAATGCTTCCATTCCCGGTACATCCGGTATCGTTAATCCCTACGGAGGGGAGACATTGGTGCCTGCAGAAAATATTGGCGAGGTAAAAAGCCATGGTGTGGAAGCCACTCTCGGATATGAGCATTCAGGAGAATTCAGTTATGGGGTCTCAGGAAACTTTACTTACGCAAAAAATGAGCTGGTATTTATAGACGAGGCTCCTGGAGTATTGGATTACCAACGCCAGACCGGACGCCCTTTGAACACTTACCTATTGTACAATGCCATCGGTATTTTTAGGACGCAGGAAGATTTGGACAATTATCCACATGTCCCTGGGGCACAATTGGGAGACCTGATCTACGAGGACTATAATAATGACGGCGAAATTACTGCCGATGATATGGTCCGCTCCCAATACGGCAACATCCCTCAGGTCACTTTTGGTTTGACCATGCATGCTGCCTATAAAAACTGGGATTTCTCTGCGGTTGTTTCCGGTCAAAGCCAGGTGAATCAGTACGTGCTGCCTGAGTCTGGTACCGTGGGTAATTTTTACAGCAGTTGGGCAGACAATAGATGGAGTCCAGAAAATACCGGCGGAAGCTTTCCAAGGGTAAGCGAGAGATCATCTTCAGCTGTCAGTGGCGGACTTTATCGGAACAATTTCTGGTTGAATGATGCTACGTTTGCCCGTCTCAAGAACATCCAAATAGGCTATAACCTTCCACAAAGCTTTTTGGACAGGTTTTCTATTGGCAGTCTGCGGGTTTATGCCAATGCCTTTAACCTGTTGACCATCACTGGGGTGAAAGATTATGATCCGGAAGGTTCCAGTGAAAGCGGGCAATTCTATCCGCAACAGAAGATCATCAATTTGGGACTTAACATTCAATTTTAAATCCGACAGACATGAAAAGTAAAAATATCATCAAACCATTTATGGGAATTGCGCTGATCTGTTCGTTGCTGGTCGGCTGTAAGGAAGACTTTTTGGATATCGTGCCTACGGACAGGGTGTCCGATGCGTCGATACTTTCAGATTCCACTTTATTTGAAGCTTACGTAATCAACCGTTACCTTGGTGTCAAGCTGACCAATAAGGAAGGGGATGCGTACCAGCCTGGATTTGGGAGAGGTTTTGAGTATGCTTTTTGGAGCTCTTTGACCGATGAGTCCATCTATAATAATGACGACAATACCTGGTTTATCCAACAAGGGCAGCTTTCTCCTGAAAATACGGGAATAGCAGGGACATTTTGGGGCCGTTCTTACCGAAGCATCCGTGAATGTAACTATGCCCTGGGCAATATTGGCGCCTTGGAAATGAGCCAAACCGGCAAGGACCGTTTGATAGCGGAGTTGAAATTTATTCGGGCTTTCCGTTATCATGACCTGATCAGAAATTATGGGGACATTGTCCTTATGGGAGATCGTGTTCCTGAATTGGGGGAAGATTTTACCGATATGTCCTTTTACGAAAAGGTGGATAAGCAGGCAGCCCTTGACTATGTGATCAGCGAGTTGGACCAAGCTGCTGAGGGACTTCCATTGGTGAACAATGGCAACTGGAAAGAGGGTAGAGCTACCAGAGGGGCTGCATTGGCCCTTAAGGCTAGATTGCTGCTTTATGCGGCCAGTCCTTTGTATACTGATGGGGAGAACAATCTTCAAAAATGGCAAGCGGCGGCAGATGCAGCAAAGGCAGTGATGGACTTGGGCCAATACAGCCTCTATCAAGGCGGATACTCTGAACTGTTCCTGACCTCAGGAAGCAATGTGGAGATCATCTTTGCGCGGTACTATAATATCAATGCCAGGCATACCGCACTGGAAATTGCCAACGGTCCCAACGGATATGATGGATGGGGCGGCAATGTGCCCTTGCAAAACCTGGTGGACGATTATGAGATGATGGACGGAACTTCATTTAGCTGGGACAATGCGGAACAGGCAAGTGCCCCTTATGAAAACAGGGACCCTAGGTTTTATGAAACCATCCTTTATAACGGAGCGGCTTACAGAGACCGGGAGGTGGAAACATTTCTTCCTGGCGGTAGGGACAGCCAAGATGGCCCTTCCAATTGGAATACCAGTAAAAGTGGATATTACCTAAGGAAGTTTATCAATGAAGAACTGCCGATCAGAAACCCTTGGGAGGTAGCCGGAACCCAGAACTGGATCTATTTCCGCTATGCAGAGATCCTGTTGAATTATGCTGAAGCGCAAAATGAGGCTGCAGGACCTGACGCAAGTGTTTATGAGGCGATCAATGAAATCAGAAACCGTCCTGGGGTGGAGATGCCAAATCTGCCGGCTGGATTGAGCCAAGACGAAATGCGCGAAAGGATTCAGCACGAGCGTCGGATTGAACTGGCCTTTGAAGAACACCGTTTTTACGATGTGCGGCGTTGGATGATCGCCGAGCAAACAGAAAACGTTCCGGCATATGGAATTGAGATCACCAAAGCGAATGACGGAAGTTTGACTTACGAGCGGAAAGTGGCTTTGGGAGGAAGAAGCTTTGCACCGCGGCACTATTGGTTGCCAATTCCAAGAGCAGAGATTTTAGCTTCTGACAATCAATTAGAACAAAACCCTGGATATAATTGATAAATTGAAAAAGGGAACCGGGCAAAGGTTCCCTTTTTACCATTTTTGATTTTTAAAGCAAAGCAACATGGGAAAGAGTAGAAGTGGTGTATATGTATGGTTATGGCTGGCTTGCAGTGTTTTTATTTCCTGCCAGTCTGAAGGAGGAGAGAAAAAGCCAGCTGATGAGAAAGCGGAAGTAATCCATATCAATGTACTTCAGGATGAAACGTATCAGACGATAGAGCATTTTGGCGCTTCCGATGCGTGGTCCTGCCAGTTTGTAGGGCTTTGGCCAGATGAGAAAAAGCGGGCGATTGCCGAACTGCTTTTTAGTCAGGAAGCCGATGCCACGGGAAATCCCAAGGGGATTGGTTTGTCCCTTTGGCGTTTTAATATAGGAGCGGGCAGTGCCGAACAAGGTGCTCAAAGTGGTATTGGCGATGAGTGGAGGAGGGCCGAATCCTTTTTGAAGGAGGACGGAACCTATGATTGGAGCAAGCAAGCAGGTCAGGTTTGGTTTGCCCAGGCTGCCCAGGAATTTGGGGTGGAGCATTTACTGGTTTTCCCCAACAGCCCGCCGGTCCACATGACCACTACCGGGAAAGCATTTGCAAAAGATGGGCTGTCCAATTTAGCTGCTGAAAAATACGATGAATTCGGGTCATACCTGGCCGAGGTTATTGGAGGTTTGAACCAGAAAGGTTTGAAGGTAGATTATATAAGTCCTGTAAACGAGCCCCAATGGGACTGGTCGGATGGCGGTCAGGAAGGAACCCCCTTTTGGAACAATGAAATCGCCGGGATTGCAAGAGCCCTGAACCATGCCTTGGAGGAAAGGGGACTTGATACCAAAATTGACATTGCGGAAGCCGGGAAGATCAATTACCTGTACGAGGATGCGGATAAGCGCGGTAGGGGAGAACAGGTGAAAGACTTCTTTCAGGTGGATTCGGAGAATTATATCGGCGATCTATCCCATGTGGGAGGGGCCATTTCCGGTCACAGCTATTTTACCACTTCACCCTATACTGCGGCCATACAGCAGCGGGAAAATGTGAACAATGCAGTGGAGGAGATTGAAGGCCTTAACTATTGGATGAGCGAATATTGCATATTAGGGGACAATGGAGGTGAGATCAATGGAAGTGGAAGAGATTTGGGAATTGATCCCGCGCTATATATGGCCAGGGTAATCCATAACGATCTTACCGTGGCTGAGGCCACTGCATGGCACTGGTGGCTGGGAGTTTCCCCTTATGACTATAAAGATGGATTGGTTTACATCGATTACCAAAAAGAAGATGGCAATTACTATGAAAGCAAAATGTTGTGGGCTTTGGGGAATTATAGCCGTTTTGTCCGTCCAGGTTACCAGAGGATTGGACTTACCATAGATGGGGGAGCTGGGCAGTCCCCAGAACTGCTGGTTTCTGCTTATCGCAATCCGGAAGATGGACAAATGGTGGTTGTATTGATTAATTCCGGTATAAAACCTGCTCAAATTCAGTTGAGTGCTGATGGAAAGACAGTGGGCTTGGGAGAAGTTTACCTTACCTCAAAGGATAAGGACCTTTCCCCTGTAGCCATAGCCCAAGAGGAGCAACTATTGACATTGCCTGCCAGATCGATTACCACCGTTTTGAGCAATCAATGAATGCAGGATGATCCAGGCCAATCCGTTTAGAAAAACGGACTGACCATGAGTGGATATTATAGATAGAATGGGTTTATTTTACGAAAAGCTATCTGCTGTGGCGGATAGCTTTTTTTATTTCAATTTTTAGAGCAGAAAATGCCGATCTACTTCCATTTGGGTTTAGAAAAAACAGCAAAATTTGTAACTTATTAATGACGATAATATAAACCCAAAAGTATGGTACCTATTAAAAAATCCATTTCATTTTCAGGGACCAAGGATTTACGATTGGCCCTCAAAGCGGAGATCAATAACCTGCATCAAAACCTGGTGACGATGATCCTTACCGATCAGAATGAAACATCTGGAAATGTATTTAAACTGGTTTTTGAGTTTGATATGTCCACCAATCTGGTGAAAAAATGGAAGTGTAAGGGAGAGTATAAAAACGGGGCCTCGGTCAAAGAGGCTTTGTCCTTAGGAGAAAAAGTAGAACCCGTTTCTCTTGAGGTGCTCTATTACTCCATTATCACCGATGTGGAGAAACTGTATAGCCGATGGCTCAAACTTAACTGATACCATGAGGCTGAAAAAAAGCAAGGCCGGAAAATTTAGTTTTCCCGCCTGTAGTGTTTATCTGATTGCGCTGAGGTAATTATTTTAATACAACCGGGTTGGAGAGTTCCTCTATCTTTTGCTCCAGGTATCCATAAAATTCATCTTCGGATTTGATCCCTTCAGTTTCCTGTTCCCAGGCAGCCAGAAAATAATAAGTGAGCTCTTTACCGTTTTTTGGTTTTAGGACTACCACATGGCTGTGTTCGTCCTCCTTGAGGTCCATAAGTTGATCGGTCGGGAAAATTACGGCAATGCCCAAGTTGTCTCCTGCCAAACTTTGTGGGCCATAGCTGGCCAAATAGCTATAAGCTTTCTGTTGCCCCGAAACCTTAAGCGGCGCAGCTTCACTTTTGATCAGGCCTGTACAGAAATTGTCAATTCCGCTTTTGGCCAGCACCTCGTGCTTGCTCATTCTTGAGCCGGCTTTTATCGAAAGGATAGAATGGATATCTGTTTTGCCATTGGCGATATCCCAACCATAATAGTTTGTCTCGATAGTGGATCTCAGCGAACCGTTTTCGGCAATGATAACAGCCAGGCTGTCGGTTTGATCGATTCTTCTGGCTTTGCCTTCTTCCCAGGTAGCAATGGATCCCAGGCCCAGTGAGGGGCCTACCTTAAGAATATCCATGCCCCAATCGGCAGGTTCGTGATAGCTGTCAAAGCCGTCCTGCCCCACCTCTTGCAGGACCATGTCTTGGGTCTTTTTTCCAAATACATCGATGCCGTTTCTCCAATCCAGGTAAAAGCGGTAGGCTACCTTGTCGGATTCCCAGCCAGGTCCTTCATACCTGATAAAGTAAGAATGGTCGGTGTGCTCTTCCGGTACTCGCAACTGGTTGACGTTTTGAAAGGCACCGCCGATGTATTTTCTGTCTTTAAATTCACCACCGGTTTTATGGGATATTTCTGCCTGGGTAAGTTTAGGGAAGTCAGTAGGATAGGTTCCGTCAGCGTTGGGGACTATTTTAAGTTCATGGGGATTGGCCGAGAGATTTTGGAGCAAGACTAAAACCTCCTGCTCATTTCCTCTGGTACTGAATTCCGAAGGAACAGCTTTCCCATCGACCAAAACGGAAAAGTTTTCTTCCTCAAATTCCGGTAGGACTGCTTTAATTTTTTCCAGGGGTATTTCCAGTACGGTTGCTTGTCGCTCGGTTGGACTGATTACCGAAAATACAATTTCTTCTGTGGAGGCGGGCTTGGTGTTACAGGAAGCCAGTAAAAACACAGCTAATAATGCGGAGCTGCTGAAACAGGTGGAAAGGGCTTTTTTCATATTGTTGGAATAAGGATTAAGTTCTGAGCAATCGATTGCACAACGTGATAAAGATAGTTGACATTTGTTTGTGAAGCAATAAAGGAGATGCACCGGGAATTAAAAGGCCTGCAAAAATACCCAGACTTCGTCTTCGGCCTTACCCTCGATTCCTTCCTGATATTGGGACATGAGGGCATTCCAGTCGTCTACTCGCGGATTGTTTTCAGTGGTTTTGGGATTGAGTTCATCCAATGTTTTGTCTGCAGGAACAGAAATGACGAGTAAGAGTTGGCGCTCATTTCTGAACAGCAGGAGCTGCTGGAAGTCTGCATGGCAAAAGCCTTGGGATACTTCCGGCCAGTCCTGGAACTGACGGGCATGGTAGTCCATATACTCTTGCTGCAGGGAGGTGTCCGCTACCAGGTTGGCGGTAAGCAGATAATTGTTCCACTGCTCGGTTGTAGCCCCATCATCACAGTGGAGCCCCTTGTCAAATACATAAAAAGGCACATTATAGGTGTTGACTTTTACCTTTACCGGAGCCTTTTTGATGGAGAAGGATAGTTCTTTAATGATATCGGGACGTCCCAATAAAACCAGGTGGTTTTTCCAGTGATAGGCTTCCCATTCCTCTGACTGACCCAAGTAGCTTTTTATGGTCTCCTTATCTTCCGGATTTTCAAGGATCAGTTCTAATGCCGCCCTCTGCTTGGGCGGTGCTGAGCCGCTAGCCTCTTCCTCTTGGGACCTGTTTTTTTGACAGGACAACAGCAGGAAACAGAGGGCCAGTAGGCAGGTATTTTTAAAATTCAAAAGGTGGTCAGTGTCCAAAAAAGGCTAGGTTTAATCATTAATGAAAGCGGTCGGATTCCTTGAAGTCCTTTGGGAAAATATTGATTTTTTCAGGCTTTTGCGCAGGGATGATGTCCTTGTATGCTTTTTGAATTCCCGCATTTTCCATGATTTCAAGTGCTTTTCCGGAGAATTCATCTTCCCTGAAGGAATAGGTGTTTGTGATGGTATTATTGGTCCCATTGTCCATGAGCAGGTTGTTTTTTACATAATTGTCCTGCGCGGTGATATCATGACATCTTTTGGTCCATAAGTGAAGCCACATCCATTTATAGCTGGGGTTGCCTACGACATTTTCTGAAATGGTCCAGTAAGCGGATCCATCATCGGGATAGATGCATCTCGGGCCATTGAAGACATAGTTGCCTTTGATGGTCGAGTTGGGCTGCTCGCCCAGGACATAGATAATCCCTCCGTCATCCAATACCTGGTGGGAATTTCCGGCTTTGTTGAACCGTATATGGTTGTTTTTTGCTACCGTTGAGGGGGGGATTTCTGCATTGCCCCACCACCATCCGCAGGTAATGGCCCCATAAGGTGTCCAGGCAATGTCGTTATGTTCGATACGGGTATTGGCAACAAAAAAGGCAGTGATCCCTTCCACCTGGCGGAAGTCCAGGCAAATGTTCCTCAGGTAATTGTTGGAGACAAGAATATCCTCACAAAGTCCTTCCTCCTCTGGTCCAAAAAGAGACCCATCCCCAATTTGATAATGTTGTGGATGGCCTATATTCACCGCATTTCCCAAAAGGTCGTGGAAGGTATTTCCGGTCACCTCAGCATTTTTGACATCGTTGACCATATTGATGGCGATGGCCGATCCGATCTTTTCAAACCGGTTTCTATCAAAAACCACATTGGCCACATTCTGAACGTCGATGGCCCCGCGGGGAACATCCGTGCTGTTATATTGGCTGGGATGCCAGTTGCCTCCGGGAATGTATTTTACAGCCAGGCCAAGGCTCTGGATGCCCGCAAAACCATGGGAATCGGCCACTTCCATTAGCTGCCAGTCATCGTGGGAGAAAGTGATGCCCTCAAATTTGATGTTTCCTGCCTTTGAAGCGGTGGAGCTTCCCTTGATGCGGATCAGGCCCTGGGAGCTAGGGGCAATGACTTCGGCTTTGGCCATGTCTTCCCCACTACTGTAGTAATACAGGGTCTGTTCACTTTTGTCAAAGTAAAACTCGCCTGGAGTATCCAACAGTTCTTTGGCGTTTCTGATGACAAAATTCTTATTATAGTTGATCTTTCCTGCCCAGGCCATGGAGGTGGCAATGGCCCCGTAGGGCTGTTGGAACTTGATGACCGTGGTGTCGCCAAAGCGCTCCACTTCCCTTGCACAAAGAATTTTTTCCGTCCAGATATTAAACTGCACGAGTTCAATGTCCTCTGGATGGCTGTACTGTGCGATATCCGAGGAGGAAAATTTAATCCCCTCAATGCCCGATCCGGCCCCAAAAGCCCAATCTTCATCTCCTTTTATCTCGAATGTTCCCCAATCACCCAAACCTGCCACAGGGACTTCGGTACCTGCCATCCTCATGCGCTTGCCGTTGACAAAAAGCGACCGCAGTTTGGTTTGCCGATGCAGTTTGGCCTTGTAGATGTTTCCCCCAGCATTTTCCCAATTGCTTATCTTCACCCCGCCGCTGATAACAGGCTGCTCATTTTCGTATGCCTTGAAAATCACATTGAACCCGTTGTTGCCCGAGTGTTTTTCACTGAGCAAAAGCGGTGCGTCAAGCTGGTAGCGGCCATCATGCAGGTAAACGATGATATCCGATTTCATGGATGAGCTTTTCCTCTCCAGGGTTTTGATGGCCTGCTGAAGGGTAGTAGGATTTTTGAGGTTGCCTTTTGCCTTAGTTTGTCCTGAGGGGCTCACGTGGATTTCCTGTTGGGAAAAGGCTGAAAAAAGGGTGGAAAAAAAGAGTAGCGCTAGTGCCTGTGCAAATTTCATGATCTGGATTTTGGGTAAAATTGGTAATCGGCACAAAAAGTACAAATTTTCAAAATAACTTTTGTATATAATCAAGCAGCGTTCATTTTTGTAAATGATAGTAAGTTTATGGTTGGAACAGGAAAATAGCAAAACATGGATAAGCTTTCTTTGGAAATCAGGGAGGATTCAAGGGTCCCCAAATACCAGCAGCTGGCCAATGAAATGGTGAAATGCATCCATCAGGGCCAACTGGCTGTAGGGGATAGAATTCCCTCCATCAATGCGGTCAGTGAGCAATATTACCTTTCGAGGGATACTGTGGAGAAAGCTTATAAAGTATTGAAGGAGAGCGGGGTGATCAAGTCCGTTCCCGGACAGGGGTATTTTGTCCATCAAGCCCCACTGGGCAGTAAAAAGAGGATACTTTATTTGGTGAACAAGCTGAGTGCCTACAAGCTGGAAGTATTTCAGGCTTTTGAAAAGAAGCTCCAAGGAGCCTATCAAATAGACCTGGAAGTATTTTTTTACGATCCCAAATTGTTTCGTGAAAAGCTCAACCGGGATATCAATAAGTACGATTATGTGGTGATGATCCCGCTGTTTAATAGGGAGGTCAATCAAAGAAACCTTTCCGGCGAACTGTTGGAAACCATTGAGGCGATTCCAAAGGAAAAACTGGTGATCCTGGAAAAGCTCTTGCCCGAGGTCAAGGGAAATTATACCTGCGTGTACCAGGACTTCAAGGAGGACATTTATGAGGCTTTAGGTAAAGCACGGTTCCTTCTCTCCAAGTATACCAAGCTGAACCTGTTCTTTCCGCAGTCCAAAATGTATTTTTATCCTCGGGAAATCCAGCAGGGATTTATGAAATTCTGTAATGAGCACGACGTAGACTTCAGCGTGGAGGACCTTAATGATGTGCCCGTGACCCTCAAAAAAGGGCAGGCCTATATCGTGATCAGCGAGGAGGACATGGTAAAGGTGATGAAAAAAATCAAGGACAGCGATTACAGGATAGGGAAGGATGTCGGGGTGCTGAGTTATAATGACACCAGCCTAAAGTCCTTGTTTGATGTATCGGTCATGAGTACGAATTTTTCGGCTATGGGCAAGACCGCCGCAGAAAGTATCCTGGAAAAGGAGCCGGTGAAGATTAAAAACGAATTTAAGTTTATCAGAAGGGGATCTTTGTAAGAGGCTCAGCCTCCGGCTTCGTAGATTTAATCGCCTCTGCCGGGAGTCGCAAATGAGTCTAGCGTCTGATGTCTTGTGTCTATTGTCTCTTAATAGATCGCACCAATTTGGAATTGAAATTAAAGTCCACGAATTACACGAATTGGCACTAATTTTCCTTTAATTGAACCAGTTTGGAATTGAATCAGATAGGCTTCGACGGGCTCAGCCTCCGACTTCGTAGCTTTAATCGCCTCGGGCCGGAGCTGCAAACGAGTCTAGCGTCTGATGTCCTTTGTCTATTGTCTCTTAATAGATCGCACCAATTTGGAATTGAAATTAAAGTCCACGAATTACACGAATTGGCACTAATTTTCCTTTAATTGAACCAGTTTGGAATTGCATAA
>NZ_BAAHAP010000098.1:0-18798 GCF_054777495.1 Echinicola sediminis
AAAGTATCGGAAAATCATGCTTAATATTGTACCTTAATGTGCTTGTTACTGGCTTATGTTGGTTTTGTAGAATGGCCTTGTTTTCGGGTTGAGCATGGCCTCAGCCTTTCATTGGCCGGAATATTCTGAAAATAGTGCCAAAAGGCAGACAACAAAATACTTTCTCAAATGGGCCAGGCCTCTGTAAACCAACCTTCTTGCCGAGGAAACATGTGAAAACTCAAAAATACCGGCTATCTCCTCATAACTCAAACCTTCATAATAAAAGTAATATATCGCTTCTCTTTCCCTGGGATCCAGCAAACTCAAGGCTTCACTTAACCTGCAAAGCTGCTCCCTTTCGATCTGTTGGTTGATATAAACGGTTTCATGAGAAAGTTCTACAGGAAACCTTTTAAAATCAAAGACCTCCTCTTGGACAAGCTCAAGCTTTCCTTTTTTCATCTCAGCGAGGATTCTCCTCTTGAAAGCCTTGAATAAATAGGGTTTGATCGCATCGGTAGCTCCTAGCTTTTCCCTTTTTTGCCTCAGGTAAATAAAAAAATCCTGTAAACTGTCCTTGACCAGAGCATGGTCTGGTGTCATTTGGCAGCCAAAATTATAGAGAACATTCGCATATTGCTTATAAATGCTGATAAAGGCATTTTCATCCCCCCTTCTAAACGAATCCCAAATCTCCACATCCGGCTTTGATCCGGATGAATCGCCATGATTTATTGGGGCTTTTTCGGTGAATATATCGGTTATTTCATCCTTCCTTTTAGACAGAAACATATTAAGGAATTTGAGTTTATCACCTTAATTTTCAACTCTTTTCAACCAAAATCATCCTGTGCTTACCTGTCCGTCACAATCCCTCATTAATTTTCTGGTGGTAAAATCCTTCCCTAAATCACCTGTTCCGTCTGGCCGGAAGGCAAGGTAAACCATTAACCAAACCTGCCTTGCGGAAGCAGTAATGGTTAATCGCGTACAAGGATGTTAACTTTCATCTCAGTCTTCTTCAAAAAAATAATTCTCGCCGATGGAAATAACAGCAGTTTACAACAAGCCTTAAGATTTGTATTTTTTTATTATCTTCAAAACTTACTGATTTTAACCTGTCAAAATCACCCTGTGATACGGTAAACCAAAAAACAGTAGTGAGTTTATCTTTCCCAAATAAAATTATTTAACCGAGGAAATATTCCTCAACCACACCACCATCATCCACATGCAACGAAAAGGAATTGGCTGGCTATATGCCTATTTATTTGCAGGACTGTCTGACATAGTCATGATTATCAGAGAAGAGCCCGAGCACCGTTTTTTCACAAAACCTTTCATTTTGCTCTCCCTGACTGTCTTTTTTTTAACGACCACCACTGGCATCAAGAATACTTTGCTGCGGAAATGTGTTGGGGCTGCCCTCATTTTTTCCTTGGCCGGGGATATCCTCTTGCTGTTTCCAAGCCTCTTTCTTTATGGTTTGGGGGCCTTTTTCATCGCCATAGCCTGCTATACCGTTGCCTTTAAATTAACGCAAAACCATCAAATCAATCTTCGGAACATCAATTTCCTGAAGCTATTTATCTATAACCTTCCCATATACATCATGGCTGCCTTTGTTTATTTTTTGATCAATGATAGCTTACAACAGCTAAAGACTCCGGTCGTCCTCTATATTTTGGCCATGGTAATGATGGTCTCCATTGCCCGGGAGCGTTATCAGCGCACCAACCTGATCAGCTTTATCCAAGTCTTTCTCGGTGCCTTGCTTTTCATGATCTCTGATAGCCTGCTGGCATTGGACCTGTTTTTTGAACCGATTCCCAGTGGGGACGTACTGGTGATGGGCACTTATATCTTGGCCCAGCTACTGATCGTAATGGGAATTAGAAGCCATTTGGTACTCAGCCCTACTGCAAGTAAATGATTCAATGTGAGCAGGGCGAAAGGACAATGGAAGTGTCAATCCGTCTAGATATAATGACCATTAGTGGTTGATTTTGGCTTTTCTCTCAGTACAAGGGCATGAAAAGACCTTACACTTTGACTTTGAACTTAGGGGCTATCAACATTAATACACGGAAAGGCAGAACATAAGGGTAAAAATTTCGTTTTCAGGCATATACACCAAAACAACCCTTACCAAGATGACCCGCTGTATTTATAGCTTTGCCTTTCCAATTTTACTGCTCTTTGGTTATTTATTCCATCATCGTACAGCCAACGAACCAGATTTTAGTATTATAAGCTTTGAGGAGTTTGAAGCAATGACGGCGAAGGAATCAGATAAGCTCCGAATGTATAATTTCTGGGCCACCTGGTGTGCTCCCTGTGTAAAGGAAATGCCTTATTTTGAACAGGCCGGTCTTAGTGACCCCAATTTGGAACTGTATTTCATCTCCCTGGACGACGGAAGATCACCGGAAAGGGTCTCCCGTTTTTTGGAGCGAAAAGCCATAAAATCGCCTGTTTACCTCCTCGATGATATGGATTATAATAAGTGGATAGATAAAGTAAACCCTGATTGGTCGGGGGCAATACCCGCCACCCTCTTTATCCTTCCCAATGGCAACCGTCACTTTCACGAAGGACAGCTGGAACCTGAAGAACTCAACTCCTTGATCAAAAAACTCAAACCCTAAGACCATGAAAACACTCAAGCTACTTATCATCGTACTGCTGGCCCTCGGGGTCAATTATGGAATCATTGCCCAAACAAATGGCTACAATATTGGAGATACGGCCAGGGACTTTGAGCTACCAAACGTGGATGGAAATCAAGTTTCCCTCAGTGGCATGGACCAGGCTAAAGGCGCAATCATCATCTTCTCCTGCAATACCTGCCCGGTGGTGAAGGCTTACGAAGACCGAATGATCAGCCTACATGAAAAGTATGCCCCGAAAGGCTATCCGGTTATCGCCATCAATTCCAACGACCAGCAGGTCAGTCCTGGAGATAGTTTTGAAGCCATGAAAAAGAGGGCAAAGGACAAGAACTTTCCATTCTATTATGTTTACGATAAAAGCCAAGAAGTCATCAAAGATTATGGTGGCACCCGAACACCTCATGTATATCTGCTGAACAAGGAAAATGGAGAGTTCATCGTCAAATACATCGGCGCTATTGACAATAACCAAAGGGACGCCGATGCTGTCACCGAACCTTACCTGGAAAACGCTGTGGAATCGATTTTGCGAGGAGAAAAAATAAGTGTGGAAACAACCAAGGCCATCGGCTGCGGAATCAAATGGTCAAAATCCGAGTAATCGCAATGAGCAGCCTTATAGACTTTTAAACAAATAAAGCAGGTTTTCTTTCGAAAATCTGCTTTATTTGTTTCACGCTATATCGATTAGACTTTTTGCTTTTTCAGTGCCAGCTGAATGCTCAATTCTTCCAATTGCTCATCAGCAATATGACTTGGTGAGTCTATCATCACATCCCTGCCGGAATTGTTTTTCGGGAATGCAATATAATCCCGGATAGAATCGCTTCCTCCGAAGATGGCGCAGAGACGGTCAAAACCAAAGGCAATACCTCCATGTGGCGGAGCCCCATATTCAAAGGCTTCCATCAAGAAGCCAAACTGTTCCTGAGCCTCTTCATCTGTAAAGCCCAAATGTTTGAACATCGTTTTCTGTGTCTCTCGGTCATGAATCCTGATAGATCCCCCGCCGATCTCCACACCATTGATCACAAGATCATATGCATTGGCGCGTACCGCCCCTGGATCTGTATCCAACAAAGGCATATCCTCCTTCTTGGGAGAGGTAAACGGATGGTGCATGGCGTGATACCTGGCAGTTTCCTCATCCCACTCCAATAGCGGGAAGTCCAATACCCACAATGGTTTGAACACATTCTTATCCCTCAGTCCAAGATCAGTGCCCATTTTCAGCCTCAACTCGGACAGTTGTTTCCTGGTGGCGTTCTTATCACCTGAAAGCACCAACATCAGGTCTCCTGGATGCGCTCCCATCAGGTCCGCCCAGGCTTTCAAATCCTCCTGGCTATAGAATTTATCCACTGAAGACTTGAAAGAACCGTCTTCATTACACTTTACATATACAAGTCCTTTGGCTCCGATCTGCGGTCTTTTCACCCAGTCTGTCAAAGCATCTACCTGCTTTCTGGTATAGCTTCCTGCACCGGGGGCACAGATGCCCACGACCAATTCAGCCGCATCGAAAACATTGAAACCTTTGTTTTGGGCCAGCTCATTCAGCTCCACAAATTTCATATCAAACCTCAGGTCAGGCTTGTCGTTGCCATAATATTTCATGGCATCTTCAAAAGTCATTCGTTCCACTTCAGGGAGCTCCACCTTTTTCACTGTGGAGAACAGGTGCTTCACCAACCCCTCAAAGGTTTGAAGTATATCTTCCTGATCCACGAAGGACATTTCGCAGTCTATCTGGGTAAATTCAGGCTGCCTATCGGCCCTCAAATCCTCATCCCTGAAACATTTTACAATCTGGAAATACCGATCAAAGCCACTGACCATCAACAACTGTTTAAATGTCTGTGGTGACTGTGGCAATGCATAGAACTCACCTTGGTTGATACGGCTTGGAACAAGAAAATCCCTCGCTCCTTCCGGAGTGGATTTGATCAGCACCGGAGTTTCCACTTCCATAAAGTCCAACTTGTCCATGAATTTCCTGGTCTCCTGCATCATATGATGGCGCAGTTGAAGCTTTTCACGGACCACATTTCTTCTCAAATCCAGGTAGCGGTATTTCATCCGGAGCTCTTCCCCTCCATCTGTTTCATCTTCGATCACAAAAGGAGGCACTTTAGAAGCATTCAGCACTTCCAGAATAGAAGTCTTCACTTCAATATCCCCGGTAGGGATCTTGTTGTTCTTGGAAGTTCTTTCGATGACCTCACCCCTTGCTTGGATGACAAATTCACGTCCCAATGAAGCGGCCTTATCCAGCAATGCCTGATCACAGGCCCCCTCTTCAAAAATCAGTTGGGTCACACCATATCTGTCCCTTAAGTCCACCCATACCAATCCGCCTTTGTTACGGACGCGCTGTACCCAACCGGAAAGTGTCACTCCCTTGCCCACATCCTCTAAACGCAACTCTCCACAAGTATGTGTTCTTAGCATATTTCTAATTTTTTGTTCGATACCAATCGCCAAAGATAATAATTCACAGCACAGTTTACTATTCTGATAATCAGTATCCGCTTATTTTTATCTTCTTTTTTCAAAAGCCAATAAAAAATAACGACATTTGGCATACCTAAAGCCAATAGTATTTCGTTGATTTAGAGAAAATTTACTTTTGCCGGAAGAAAGCATTCGTAAATCACCAAAATCTATTGTATTTTGAATGAAACTTAATTTTATTACTTATTAAAATATAAATTGCCAAAATCGTAATCAGGGAATGAAGAAAACATGGATCGCAGCAACGACCGCCTTGCTGCTAACGGCTGGAGCTTATGGATTTTACAACTATCAACTCCAACCGAATAGTGAAGGAGAGAACGAGGAAATTTCGGTCATAGAAGAGGAGGCCGAAGTCATTGAAGAGGAAAACTTACTTTATGGAATAGACGTAAACGAGCTGGATATTGTGGAAGGCGTTGTGGGCAGAAACCAAACATTGTCCACCATCCTGGCCCCTTTTAATGTCCCCTACCAGATCATTGACCAGATCGCCAAAAAATCCAGGGATATCTTTGATGTCCGAAAAATCGCCTTTAACAAAAAATACACCGTCCTAAAAGCCAGAGACAGCACCTCCACAGCGGAGTTTTTTATCTACGAACCCAATGCTGCTGAATTTGTTGTTTACAAGCTTGACGGCAACGATATTTATAAGGAAGAAAAGCCGGTAGAACTTCGAAAAAGAGAAGTTGCAGGTCAGATCACCTCATCATTGTACGTCAATATGACCGAACAGGGCATCACCCCGGACATGATTGACCAATTCGCCGACCTGTATGGCTGGAGTGTTGATTTCCAGCGCCTGCAAAAAGGGGACAAATACAAAGTAGTTTACAACGAGCGCGTAGTTGAAGGCAATGTCGTCGGCGTAGACGATATCCAGGTGGCTTATTTTGAGCATATGGGAGAGCCTTACCACGCCATTCCATTTGAGCAAAACGGCCAGATTGCCTTCTTTGACATTGAAGGGAACAGCTTTAAGAAGGAGTTTCTCCGTGACCCCGTCAAGTTTACAAGGATCAGTTCCCGCTATAACCTCCGGAGATACCACCCTGTACAGAAAAGGTACAAGCCACATTTAGGCACCGATTATGCAGCCCCTAGGGGTACGGAAATCCGTGCGGTGGGTGACGGAACCATCATTGCTGCCAGCTATACCCGGGGAAATGGAAACTATGTAAAGGTAAAACACAACGGCACTTACACCACCCAATACCTGCACATGTCTAAAATCGCCGGTGGAATCAGAAATGGCGTGAGGGTAAAACAAGGACAGGTTATTGGCTATGTAGGCAGTACAGGCCTAGCCACTGGTCCGCACCTCTGCTTTAGATTTTGGAAACACGGAAAGCAGGTGGATTGGCTGAAAGAGGAAATCCCACCATCTGACCCCATTTCCAAGGAAAACAGAATGGCCTTTGAACGGACAAAATCTGAAAAACTTGAGCAACTGGCTGCCATTCCTTATGAAAGCAAGCCTGAAGATAAATTGCTTACATCAAGATAATAAAAGACTGCTTTCTCTTTCCCTTATAACACTATAGACGGTCTTTAAGGGAAGAGTTGATCAAGCCAACACATTGGGTAAAGCCGTTTAATATTCTCCGAACCGAGAATATTTAACGGCTTTACTTTTTTTAACGTCAGCCTAGAAACCATCTTTACTGAAATCATCCACCTCTTCCCTAAATACTGTTAAGTAAACCACAGATTAAAAGAGGTAAAATAACACATCTGTGTTTATCTGTATCCATCTGTGGTTATTATCCCTTTTAACTTAAGAGCATCATAAAGAGTCTGTCTCAGATGTAAATTCCCCTGAGTCTTACACAGATAATATTTTGTTGTAAGCTGTCAGTCAGTGGAGAAAGGGGCGAACTTATAATAGCCTGGGGTGGCAACCCCAGGCAAAAGCGCCATGTTAGGGTCCGGTTTTGGCCGGATTAATATCAATAGAGCATACAACTTTCCGCCAAAACCCTTAGAATTTCAATTGCGGAATCTATCCAAGATAATGTCTATGATTACATCATCGCAAGCGATTAGAAATCCTATACCCATGGAATATTGGGTAACCAGATTCCGATCATGACTTATGAGACAGCCTCCTTTTAAAGCATCTTTTTTGCTGTGGGAATACTAAAAATAATCTAAATATTTGCTGTTATACCAGTGGGCCGATATAAAGAGGCAACCTGAGATGCAGCAAATTCAATCACAAAGAACCTGCAGTGTTCGGTGAGCTCTGCGGAATTTTCCTATCTTGTAATAAACCAAAACTCCAGGGTCATGGGCGCACTCAACCATTCAACAGAACTCTCTGAAACTTTTTCTTTGCAGCGAAAAAAATCAATACAGCTAAGGAACAGTTCATGTGATTACCGTATCAGAAAGCTCCTTATCCTAAAAGAGTGGATTAAGACCAATGCAGGCGAAATTGAAAAAGCCATCTACGCTGATTTCAGAAAGGCTGCTGCTGAAGTAGCGGTAACGGAGACCGGTTATGTGCTCATGGAAATCAACCTGGCCGTTCAAAACCTTAAAAAGTGGATGGCTCCAAAGAAAGCCTCAACACCTTTCTACCTTTTAGGCACAAAATCCCAAGTTCACTACGAACCCAAGGGAACTGTCCTGATCATTTCCCCCTGGAACTTCCCTTTTAATTTAAGTATAGGCCCACTTGTATCGGCCATCGCTGCAGGCTGCACAGCCTTCCTAAAGCCTTCGGAATTGACTCCCCACAGTGCAGCCCTGATAAGAAGGATGGCCGCTGAAATTTTCACCAAAGAAGAGGTGGCCGTTTTTGAGGGAGATGCCACTATGGCCCAAAAATTATTGAGCTTCCCGTTTAACCACATCTATTTTACAGGCAGTCCCTCCAACGGCAAGATGGTGATGTCGGCTGCTGCCCAGCATTTGTCCAGTGTCACTTTAGAACTGGGAGGCAAATCCCCGGTAATAGTAGACAGGGGTTATGACCTTAGAGATGCCGTTCAGAAAATTGCCGTTGGCAAATGGGTAAATTGCGGTCAGACCTGTATCGCTCCGGATTACCTTTTGGTCCATGAGTCGCAAAAAGAGGAACTCATCGAAGCACTTATTGCCCAAGTCAACAAAATGTATCCTTCCGGGAGCAAGGGTCTGGAATCCAACAAAGACTACGGTAGAATAATCAACAGCAAGCACCTGAGAAGACTCCAAAACATGCTTGCAGATGCCCAGACCAAGGGTGCACATGTTTATCATGGCGGCAAGACCCTTTCAGAAGAAAACTTCATGGAACCCACCATTATTTCTGGAATGTCTGAAGATATGCTGCTCATGCAGGAAGAGATTTTTGGCCCCATCCTTCCGGTACTGTCCTACCATAAGCTGGAAGAGGTCAAGGCATTGCTGCACCACAAACCAAAGCCCCTGTCGCTCTACCTTTTCTCCGAAAATGATACAATGATCGAGCAATTTATCAAAGAAACCAGCGCGGGAACTGTGGCCATTAATGACTGTGGCATTCAATACCTTCAAAACGAGCTGCCTTTTGGAGGGATAGGCCAAAGTGGAATGGGCAAGGCTCATGGGCATGCTGGTTTTTTAGCCTTCAGCAATGAAAAAGCCGTGATTCAACAGCGCATAGGCAAATCGCTGCCCAAGCTATTATACCCGCCCTATGATTTCAAAACAAGCAAAATCTCCAGCGGCCTCTTGGGCTGGCTGCTAAGAAATTAGGCTATCCCCAATGGTTTTGGAGAAAAGTTTGGTTAATGGTTAAGCGGTTAATTCTTGGAGTTATTAACCGCTTAATTGATTTTTTTCTATGAGAATGGAAAGGGACAAATAAAAAATACCATTGAAAAAGCATCAAATAATAATACATCTGCACTGATCAGCGAGTTCAGCAGGAAACTGTTTACGCTCCTTAAAGCTATGGGTATTATTCAGAGAGATCACTTACTTTTCCAGCATCCCTACTACCCAGTAAAGTCATCAGCAACTAAAACCCAAGGTTTCCTTCCTCATGGTCCTTGTACAGGATCAGGGTTTTGGCTTTTTCCCCTACATAAAAATTGACCATATTTTGTTGGTCTTGGAAATCACTGATCAAAACCGCATTTTTTACCTTCACTGTTTTTGGTTTGGGAACATTCTTCGCCTCCAAATAAAACCATGCAGCATCCTCTTCAATTTCGTAGCCAATATAATCCAGTGAAACCGCTTGCCCATTGACCGTAAAAGCGTTCTTCTCTAAAAAATAATCTTTGATCAGTTTTTCCAATTCCTCTGGCGCATCGGGGTTCAAGAAATCCAGTGTTTTGCCCGCCTTATTGCCCAGTGCCACTTCCAGATCATCCCAAAATATCTTTTGTGCCACCTCCAAGCTCCCTGTCTTTGGATTGTAATTGACATCGGTCACACTGATGTAAAAAGGATGCAAAACGACCATCCATCCCAAGATCAAAGTAACTATGTAATTATATAGCATTTGCGTATTGATTTCTTAAATTTGTGCAAATTTAGCATTAATATTACAAGACTGTTTTTCTAACCCAAATTAAAACTAAGCCCAAGCCCTTCGTGAATCATGTACGGGGTGGTTAGTTTTCTTTCAGAAACCTGACTCCTCAAGGGTTTTTCATGCAAAAGGACAAACGAAAAGTTAAATGAATCAGTTTCAAGCGTATTTCAATTTAGGCATGGAGCATATCCTTGACCTAAAAGGTTTTGACCATATATTATTTGTTGTTGCATTGTGCGCGGTCTATCTGCTGAGGGACTGGAAAAAAATATTGATCTTGGTGACCGCTTTTACCATTGGCCACTCCATCACCTTGGCCCTGGCTACCTTGAAGATCTTCACCCTCAATTCCAGCTTGGTTGAGTTCCTTATTCCGGTGACCATTGCCGTTACGGCTTTCTTCAATATCCTGAGACCCCGACCCTCCAATGGCAGCGGTATCCAGGCAAATTACTTCTTTGCCCTTTTCTTTGGCTTGATCCATGGATTGGGTTTTTCCAACTATCTCAGGTCTTTGCTTGGTAAGGAAAACTCTATTTGGGAACCCCTCTTGGCTTTCAACTTGGGGCTTGAAGTAGGACAATTGGTCATCGTGGGTGTTTTCACCCTGATATCATCCATTGCGATCGGCATCCTCAGTGCAAACAGAAAAGAATGGGCCCTGGTGATCTCATCTGTGGTGCTTGGCATGGCGGTAATGATGGTCCTGAGTGCCAAATACTGGTAATACACTAATTGACCCAAATAAACTGACCTGAGCTGCCGGATACAGGTTCGGCAAGCTGAGCGACTTGTTCCAAATAAACTCCAATTAGAGATATGAAAAGAATTATTTACTTTCTCGCGTTACATTTTCTTGCTTTAGGCGCCGTCCTGGCCCAGCAAAGTGAGCAAAACCATGCAGAGCGGTTTGAGCAGCTGGGAAGCCTTCTTCGTTCCCCCAATGTATACCGAACTGCTTCAGGAGCCCCCGGACACCTTTATTGGCAGCAACAGGCCAACTATGAAATCTCCGTGGAGCTGGACGACGAGAACCAAAGCATCAAAGGTTCTGAAAAAGTAACCTATATCAACAACTCTCCGGATGCCCTGAGCTATCTGTGGATACAGCTAGACCAAAATCAAAGGGCCAAGGATGCCGATAACCAAAAAGCTGCTACCAGCAAAATCTATGAGCGTATGTCGCTACGCCAGCTGGAATCCATTTTATGGCATGACCAGGATTTGGGCTATAAAATCCACAGCGTGAAAGACAGCGAAGGCAAAGATATCCCTGTGGCCATCAACCAAACCATGATGAGAGTGGACCTGCCACAGCCTCTTGAGCCGGGAAAACAACTTGAGTTTACCGTAGATTGGAGCTTTAATATCCACGACAGAACCAGCTTTATCGGCGGCAGACCCGGCTACGAATACTTTGAAGAAGACGGCAACTACCTCTACACCATGGCCGAATGGTTTCCGCGCATGGCTGTTTACTCTGATTTTCAAGGCTGGCAAAACAAGCAGTTCTATGGAAGCGGGGAGTTTGCCCTGACATTTGGCAACTATAAGGTAAGCATTACCGCTCCTGCGGACCACATGGTAGGCGCCACCGGTGTACTACAAAACCCGGACGAGGTGCTCAGCACCTCTGAACTTGAGCGTTGGGAAAAGGCGAAGGAAACCTTTGACCAGCCCGTGATTATCCGAAGCCAGAGCGAGGCTGAAAAACTTGAAAAAAGCAAAGCCAGCGGTAAAAAGACCTGGGTATTTGAAGCGGAAAACGTCAGGGATTTTGCATGGACCTCTTCCAAAAAATTCATTTGGGACGCCATGGCGGTAAACGTAGGCAGCAAAAACGTGATGGCCATGTCCTACTACCCCAAGGAGGGCAATCCGCTTTGGGAGCAATATTCCACCAAAGTGGTCGCGCATACCTTGAAATCCTATTCCGCCCGGACCTTTGACTACCCTTACCCGACGGCCATTTCTGTGGAAGCGGCCAACGGCATGGAATACCCCATGATCTGCTTCAATTACGGGCGACCTGATAAGGATGGCACGTACTCTGAGGCCATCAAAAACGGAATGATCTCGGTCATCATCCATGAGGTAGGGCATAATTTCTTCCCGATGATTGTTAATTCTGACGAACGTCAATGGACCTGGATGGACGAAGGACTGAATACTTTTATGCAGTTTTTGGCCGAACAGGAATGGGACAGGAACTACCCTTCCAGAAGAGGCCCTGCCCATAAGATCGTCGATTATATGAAAGGCGAGAAGCAATACCTGGAACCCATCATGACCAACTCCGAAAACATCATTCAATTCGGAGCAAATGCCTATGCCAAGCCGGCCACAGCATTGAACATCCTGAGGGAAACGGTAATGGGAAGAGAGCTGTTTGATTTTGCCTTTAAACAATATGCCCAAAGGTGGAAATTCAAGCATCCTACGCCTGCGGATTTCTTTAGAACCATGGAAGATGCTTCGGCAGTGGACCTGGATTGGTTTTGGCGCGGCTGGTTCTATGAAACCGAGCCGGTCGATCTGGCCATATCCGATGTGAAATGGTATAAACTTGACAACAGAACCCCGGCTGAAAAGAAGAATAAAGAGGCGGAAGATTACGACAAATACGAAAGCTACCTCAGCCGAACAGTCAATAAGCAGGACATCGCTGAGACGGTTATTGAAAAAGACCCAAGCACGCGTGATTTCTACAATAGCTATAACAAATTCACTGTCAGTCCTAGCGAAGAAGAAGCCCATAAGGAATTTGTTGCCGGCCTCACCGATAAGGAAAGGCAGTTGTTCAACAGTGGCCTCAACTATTACGAACTGACCTTTAAGAATGTAGGGGGCTTGGTCATGCCATTGATCATTCAGTTCAATTACATCGATGGAACCTCGGAGATCGAAAGAATCCCCGCTTATATCTGGAGGAAAAACGAGACCGAGGTAACCAAAGTCTTCCCTAAGGAAAAAGAGATTGAATCCATTGTTTTGGACCCTCTTCGGGAAACGGCTGATATCGACGAGGAAAACAATTATTTCCCAAGAAGACATCTTCCTTCCCGCTTTGAAATGTTTAAAAGAGAAAGTGGCCCTAGAGGAGCTGCTTCGGGCAGTAACCCCATGAAGGAGGCTAAGAAAAAGAAGAAATAAATTTTGACCACACAAAGAGACAGCTTTTCGCTGTCTCTTTGTGTTTAACGCCTATTGAAATTTCTTTGCCTTGTTTCTCCTGATACACACCCTGGTCTTTTGAAAACTTTTTAGGTTAGTTGATCATGATAATAAATACGATCGATACAGTACTTGGGCTCACAAGTGCATAGCGGCTGAGTCTACTGAATGGTCACTGAGCTTGTCGAATGGTCACTGAGCC
Source organism: Echinicola sediminis (assembly GCF_054777495.1). NCBI lineage: Bacteria > Pseudomonadati > Bacteroidota > Cytophagia > Cytophagales > Cyclobacteriaceae > Echinicola > Echinicola sediminis. The sequence goes on from NZ_BAAHAP010000098.1 coordinate 13,058, forward strand.
TGCCGAAGTGCACTTCATTTCCGACCTACAGTCACCGGCACCAGGCAGCTTTGAGCAGTCATCTCTTTTGGGGTATCTAAAAAGATGTCCACTGTTTGTTCAAATCACTAAATACTTTTCGGACAAGCTTTCCCATTCCTGAATAATCCCTGCCTAAAATCAAAAAAACGACTTTTTTTGCTTACATTCTAAGTATTATTCATTGTCGGGATTTCCCCCTTATTACGACGTATTTACCCACCTACAAAAAGGTTATTGTACACTAAGTTTGTAATGAACCAAAACCCAAACACTATGCCTTCTAAAATTTTCGTCAACTTGCCCGTCAAAGACTTAGCAAAGTCCATGGACTTTTTCAAGCATCTAGGTTTCAGCTTCAACCTTCAGTTTACGGATGAAAAAGCAGCCTGCCTGGTCATCAATGATGGCAGCATTTATGCCATGCTCCTTACTGAACCCTTCTTCAAGGGTTTTACAAAAAAAGCCATTGCAGATGCCACCAAGACCACCGAAGTACTGATCGCCCTGGACATGGAAAGCAAGGACGCGGTAAATGAGATTGTCTCCAAAGCACTGGAAGCCGGAGGGAGCACTTATTCAGACCCCATGGATCATGGATGGATGTACCAACATGCCTTTGCCGATCCCGACGGTCACCAATGGGAAGTCATGTTTATGGATGAAAGTGCCCTTCCGAACCAATAACTTCATCTAATGGTCAATCCCAACAAGGAGGTTTTTAAGGAATTCAGGGAAATCAGTAACAAGCTGATTTCCTTGCTTAGCCCACTTACTACCACCCAACTCAATCAGTGCCCCTTTCACGGGAGCTGGTCGGCCGGGCAGGTAGGTGACCATCTCTACAAATCCTACGGTGTAGTATACGCGCTTGGAGGTACCATCCAAAAGACCAAAAGAATACCAGACAGTAAGGTATGGGATATCAAAAATACCTTCCTTGATTTCTCCATAAAAATGGAATCCCCTGTTCATATTTCACCTGAAACGGGAAGTATTAAAAAGGAAGTTCTCATTCAAGGACTGGAAGAAAGAATTTCAAAATTTCTGACCTTTCAAAACAAGGACCTTACGGAAGAGTGTCTGGATTTTATCATCCCGGAATTTGGGTCATTTACACGCTTAGAATGGATATGGTTTACCATCTTTCATAGCTATAGGCATATTTATCAATTGGAGAGGATCATCACCAAAATCGACAAAAAAGCAATCAGCTCTCTCTAATCGAGTGTATTTAACCCCTAAAATCAGTATCTTAAGGAAAACAAAACCCTAATGACCATGTTAGCATCCAGCAAAGCTTTTAGCAGTTTTTCCGTGAACAATTTATCCACCGCCAAAACCTTCTATTCAGAGAAATTAGGACTGAAGGTCACTGAGCATCCCATGGGCCTGCTTGAATTGCACACTTCAGGAAACGAACCGATCATCGTCTACCCCAAGCCCGACCATCAACCCGCCGCTTTTACCGTGCTGAACTTTTATGTTCCTGATCTGGAAAAAGTTGTGGATGGACTTATTGCTAAGGGGATTAAGTTCGAGCAGTACAGCGGAGAAATCCAGACCGATCAAAAAGGCATTTCCAGAAGTGAGCACGGCCCCGATATCGCCTGGTTTAAAGATCCGGCAGGGAATATTATTTCGGTTATCAAAAGCAGCTAAAAATCAATCCGTTAAACACACAGAATGTTCATTCTTTCGAAAAAATAATTAGAATTTCCCTTAATGACACCAATAAATTTGGTTCTATAAGATTTGTAGTGGCTAAACATGCTAAAACATCTCGTTACCGATCATCTCTGTTTGGTGGATTGCAGGCATTTTTTTTTGGCATGGCTTTTCAATGCGGAAACGTATTGGCGGAAAGGGGCTGGCATTGTATTGAGTTTTGGCGGCTAATGTTTTTAGCTGTTGTTCGCATGGTCCCTAGGCTTCCCCTCCCCTGTCGGTTTACCTGCTTGGGCAGACTGGCCCGTGGTTATCCAAATTGCACCCGCCTCGCTTCTCCGATTTCCTGTTTGAATGGTTTCATCCAGCCTTGGAAGGGCTGAATAGAGATAACCCCGGGTGCCAACCCGGGAACAGAAGTGGCTTTCATAGTCGCTTTAGCCGCGTTTCCTTTAAATTGTGAAAGTTAATTCCCTGCCGATGGCTATCGGCACCAGGCCTCTTTGATCATCCATACGCTTAGATTAACTCAAATACTTAAATTCGATTCCCCACAGTATTCCATATAAATCCGTAAATTTATTTCTTACAGCCTCCCCGCCGGATGAGGATATTCCATGAAATTGAAAAAATTTCCCTTGGATTTCTGTGCATTATCCGCCACTGCAGACAAGTTGTGAGAGACGATTTGCTAATTTATAGCTACTAGCGGATTTGCATAAAACAATTTATTTAACGGCATTTATACGCTTAAAGACGGTTGTTAAGTAAATACTATTTTTCAATTATCGAGCATTTGATAAGAATTCACCCATGAAATAAAGTTGTTTATTAAACAACTTTGTATATTGCAGCATGAACATTATCAAAAACATAAGATACTTGGAAGGCCTGATTTCACCTGACCAGCTGGAAAAGCTGAACCATGGAGCAGACTTGTTCAAACGACATGGGCGGATTTACTTCAAGGTTCTGGAAACAAACGAAAAGCATATTACTGTACAAACTATACAAACCAAAAGCCTTGCTGAAAATTACTTGGATAAAAAAGGACTTGTTACAAGAACTAAGGAACTGTTTGCGAAATTCTTTCCTGATAGGGACATAAGGGTTAGACCCGTAGAATATCTCCCACCCTCAGTGGATCAGGTAACCCCTAATTGGTTGCAGAGGAAGCTTGAGGAAAAAGGAATAAACCAACACACCATTGTCGAAATGACCGGGATTGACAAAGGAAACGTATCCTCTTGGATCAGCGGAGCCAAACCCATGAGTCAGCCGGTAAAAGCGATGTTTTATTTTATGCTAAAGGATTAGCATTGAAACGGCTTGTTAAATTCGAAAGTATACTGTTCCTTATTGCTGGAAAGCATATACAGTCTGTCCCAAAATAAAAAAACCGCTTTATAGTTACCTATAAAGCGGTTTTCAGTAGCCTCGACAGGGCTAATTATTAATTAACTATACCATCTGTAATTTTCCTTATTTTTCCGCTTAAAATCAATTAAAAGCCATTTTAATAAGAAAAAGGGATTAAAGGAAAGTAAGCCAAATTAAAAAATACTGTCCCCCATACTGCCCCCCAAATTGAAATAAGTTATATTTGATTATCCAATCAAAATGCAGTTATGGCTGAATTCAATTATTACCTAAGGGATAAGGATAAAGATGGGGATACCCCTATCACACTATTTATTTATTACAACAGCACCAGAATAAAGTACCCTACACTTGAAAAAATCCATCCCAAATTTTGGAATGAAAAAAAACAGCTTGCTAAAGAGGTACAGGCATTCCCCGCTCATAAAGTTTTCAATCACACCCTATCCCATATTAAAGGAACCGCCGAAAAAATATTCAGGCAGCTTAAGCTTAAACTTGAAAGATATCCATTACCCAGGGAGCTTAAGGACCAACTTGATTTGGAGCTTAACAGGGTAGAAAACATAGATTCCAGCACCAATAAGCCATTTACCTTTATTGACCTTTTTGATCGCTTCATTCGTGAAGCTGAAGACGGAACCCGGCTAACGAGCTCAGGAAAAAAATATGATGTACGAACAATTCGAAAATATAAGACTACCAAATCCAAACTTGAAGAGTTTGGAAAAACCTATCACTTGACTTTCGACAACATTGATCAGAACTTTTATACCAAATTTGTTAAATCCCTCAATAAGGACGGGTACAAGATCAACTCAGTTGGCAAACATATAATGGTGATCAAGACTTTTTTAAATTATGCTACGGAGCATGGATACAATAACAACATGTACTTCAAATCCTCAAAATTCAAAGCGCACAACGTGACCGGATTTTCAATTTATTTGAATGAGGATGAACTCAAAAAGATGTACGAAAAAGACCTTTCAAAAATCCCGCATCTTGAACGAGTAAGGGATTTATTCATGGTCGGGGCCTGGACCGGCTTGCGATTCAGTGACTTCACGACCATTAAACCGGAAAACATACAAGACGGATTTTTACATATAAAGACACAGAAAACAGGTGAAAAGGTAATTATTCCCATCCACCCAACAGTTAAGGCTATCATGGCCAAATATGACGGTAAATATCCCAATAGCCTACCCCCACCTATCAGTAATCAGAAAATGAATGAATACATCAAAGATGTAGCTAAAGAAATAGATTGTTTCAAGGTCATTGTAGAGGCAGAACATATAAAGGGAGGCCTTAAAGTAATTGATAATAAACCAAAATGGGAATTCATCAGTACTCATACTGCTAGAAGGAGCTTTGCCACAAACGTTTATAAATCAGGGTTCCCGGCTATTAGCTTAATGAAGATAACGGGGCATCGCACAGAAAGCGCATTTTTGAAATACATTAAGGTGAAGCCTGAGGATGTAGCCGTCCAGCTGGCAGAACATTGGGGAAACACTTTTAAATTCGAGGTAAGCTAAAATCATTTATTTTTAACTACTTTGATGTGTTTTAATTTGTTTTTTGACAAACTATTTTTTACAATTGTTTTACTACTAAACATTTTTTAACTCATTGGGTCAAAGCATTTATAATGCTAAAATAAAGGAGTAAACACGACTACTTTATTTTGACTGAATAGGTTAAAAAAAAATCTGACATGTTATGTAATGCATAACATAAAAATGAAGCCAGATTTTTTTAAACCTATTTCACAATGAAAAACAATTCATCTACTTCTCTATCTTCATGTCCTTCAAACAATTTGAAAGACAGAAATCTAATTTACGGTCTTGAATCCCTAGCTTCTCTATTGGGCTGTTCGATACCGTCTGCTAAAAAGGAAATTGAAAAAGGTAAGATCCCTTACTTCAAGGTAGGCGTTAAATACATTTTTGACAAAGTCGAAGTTTTTAATGCTCTAAGGAAAGGAGGTATAAAATGATTGTCAATCATAACAACCTACCTGAGCATGTGCAGATGCTACTTGAGGAGATGCAGGAACTAAAAAAACTAGTTTCAGGATCAATCCTAAACCGAAGCCAGACACAACAAGAAGATATTTATCTGACTAGGCAAGAAACAGCCAGAAGACTAAGCATTAGCCTACCTACCTTAAACAGCTATTCAAAACGAGGATTCATAAAGTCATATAACATCGGTAATAGGATCCTCTATAAAGAATCTGAAGTGGAGGCAGCATTAACTGAAGTCAAGACAGTAAAGTATTAAGCAATGGCAGGAGTAAAAAAAGCAAAAGCCCCACATGGGCAATCCCGCTGTAAGGCTTTGACTGCTAATGGTGTCCAATCAAATGCAGTTATCAAAGATAACTATCTTCCCGGCAATTTAAAAGAATTGGCCGCGCTAAAAATGATGGAAATACGGGCCAAATACCCCAACGTCCCAGAACATGCCCTTACCAAACCAAAGCCCTATAATGACAGCAAGGCCAACGGGCTTACTGGTTGCATAATCGATGCCATCAATCTATCCGGAGGCCAAGCAGAACGAATAAGCAACACTGGTCGGGTGATCGATAACTCATACACCTACACCGATGTAATTGGCAAAAGAAAGACTATAGGAGGCGTTAAATTCATCCCTGGCAC
>NZ_BAAHAP010000099.1:0-18457 GCF_054777495.1 Echinicola sediminis
GTAACTTTTTGATTACATAAAAACAGGTTTTGAAAAAAGAGAATTGCTGACAAATACGGCCTATTCCATAATGAAACTGAGGATTTCTTCAGAAAAATTTTCCTTGCTCATCTTCTTTGAAATTTCCACCGCTTGTTTCTTATAAAGATCATTGTTCCAAAGATCCATCAATTTTTTCTCCAGTATCTTTGGAGCCAATTTCCCAATCTCAAATCCCAAAGGTCCACAGCCAAGTTCATTACAGGCGTTATTCCATAGATATTGGTCGATGATATGAGGAATGATCATGGTGGCACAGCCGTACTTCAATCCCAGGTGGGTAGTCCCCGATCCTCCATGATGGACAAGGGCGTATACCTTGGGAAAAATCCAATGATAGGGAATCTCCTTTACAAAGTAGACCAGGTCAGAGTGAAATCCGTCGGGAGGAACTAATCCACCATCAGCCGTATTGATCAGGGTAGGAATATTCAATTTGTGGATAACATCCACAAAAATTTTGCATTTCTCTTGTGGATAAGGATTGGTCATGCTCCCAAAAGTGACAAACAGGATCTTGGGATGTACCTTTAGAAAATCTGATAATAAGGGATCAGGATTCCACTTCTGTCGGATTACATGCTCCTGATAGCCCAGCACCCTGACGTGTCTGGGCCAATATATGGGACGCCTGAAAATCGAAGGCGAAATGGTATAGATGGTTTTTGAGGACAAAATGGTCTTTTTTATGGAGCGAACAATTTTTACGCCCAGCCATTTTGCACTGTTCTGGACGGTGATGACCAAACCGGAAATGGCCAACCAATAAGTAAATTTATTAAAGAGCCTTCCCAAATTTTTGTTGAAGGCAATGTGAGGATGATCCTTTACTTCAAAAAGAATATAGGGAACCGGGCTGAGCAAAACCGTCTTTCCAGGATGGAACATTTCCCAGAGGATGGGATAAACCGCTTTGGCGTGTCTCAAAATTCTATCAGGATTTTCCCTTTTTACAATTTCACTTTGCCTAAGGATCATACTTTTACTGATTCCTCGGTAGTGCATGGCCAAGCGAAAATAAATGGGAAGCTTTTTTAAAATCGACCCCCCGCCCCCCAAGGCGCGCTTTCCCAAATCGCTTTCGACCATTGCTATAAATTCAGTCCCAAGCGAGCGAAAGCCAAGCCCCGCTGCCTCCGCCAATCCGCGGAACTGCTCTGGAAAAACAGCAATCACCTCATTTCCTCTTTTACTGAGCTGCTGACCAACGGCGATAAAAGGCTCCATGTCCCCACGGGTACCTACAGCTATCAATAATATCTTCATATGCACCAAAATAAGTGTGACAACTACCCAGCGGAACCAACTTAGTTGGCCAAAAAATCACTGACGATTCACTACTAACAACCCGCTCCTCTACAATTAGTTTGAAACCGTTAGGTAATAACCATCGGGATCACGTATAGAAAATTCCCATTGATGCGAATTTGGGTTGACGTGAGGCTCTTCTTCCACCTTTGCTTTTAATCTTTTTGCCCTTTCCCATATTATATTGGTATCCTCCACCCTAAAATAGAGGATCAAGCCATTTCCCGTAGATATCTCCGGATCCGATAAAGTCGGATGCCGGTGACTTCCCCAATGATGCAGACACAAAACGGTACTGCCTGTCGGGCCTGCAAGGATTTCAAAAACATCTCCTCCGTGTTGACTCTGCAGACCTAAGAGTTCCTGATACCAGCGGGAACTCTTCTCTACATCAGCTACTCCTATGATGGGTTCAAGTCTGAGCATGATCTTAATGGCTGCAATTAATCAAACCAGCCAATGTCGTTTTATGCTGAAATTGGCCAACCACACCAAAAATACGGCCGTCACTATGATCATGACCGGCATTGCCACCGCTCCGGGACCATACACATCCATCGCTCTTGCAATGACCAGACTGTGAAACATCTGTATGACAATGGCTATCAATGAAACGATCAATATTGGCTTTGCCCATTTCCTTCTCAGCAAGAGCCCCAAACAGCCCAATACCCCGCCAAATACTGCAAACGCAAAGGCAATAGTCGCCCACATGGGATAGGCAGTATAGAGTTCCTGCTCTGCCTCAGGCATTGCAGCCAATGCTTCTTCAGACATGCCAATATGCGAAAAGAAAGAGCCTACGCCCATGAGGTTCCATAGCAGCATGATAGCAGCCACTATCCAAAACCATAAAGGAATTTTTGTGCTTACATTCATATCATTGAAAATTTTATTGGGTTAAGACCTGTTTAATATACCAAAAATCAGGCACTTGTACGGTTGATAATTGAACAACTTACCCTACAAAAAACATCACACTATTCTTATGTTAAGCATGATATGTCAATACTTTTCGTAGTCACCTTCTTGTTTAATAGGTTACCTGTCTCCCACAGGCAGCACTGACCGATTTCACGTGATTTTTCAGTTAAGCAGTTAAACAAGCAGCCTTGTCCCGCACAGCGGGACAGCTACCCAAATAGTTAAACCCGCTTTACCAATAGCTTGAGACAAAGGATTCGTCCTACGCAATACGCCCGTTTACGATTAACGTAACATAAGCATAATTTCCCACTGTTTTACCGGACCAATTCTTATTTGACCCTCACCAGGGCCCGTTCGTCGAAATAATTTCTTTGTTTTTTTTCTTCCATTTACCTTCAAACCATTATTCATCTTAATTTCAATGATCATGAAAACCTTAAAGAAAATTGCCTTACTTCCCTTCATTCTGCTGGTTTTGGTCAGTAGCTGCAGCATTCCCAGTCTCTACCCCCTTTACACCAGCAAGGACCTGCTCACTGATCCTCGAATTGAAGGACTTTGGGTAGGCAATGAGTCTGAAAATGAACAAAGCATCTGGAAAATCTGGAAATCGGCCACCAACCCATCCCATCCAAAAGCCAACAACAGCGACAAGCGCTATTTACTGGAGCATACGCAGAAAGGCGAAACGGTCATTTTTGAATTGTTCTTAATGAAATTGGGGGATAAGTACTACCTGGACTTTTTTCCAGAAGACTTTCTTCCATGTAAACTGGAAAATTACATGGGGGCTTCCCACATGTTTCCAGTCCACACTTTTGCCAAAGTAGAATTGGCGGAAAACCAAATCACCATTCACCCTTTCGATGATGAATTCCTGGAAGAATTGATTGAGCAAAATAGGATCAAGATTTCACACGAGGAACCATCTGGCGCGCTGCTCCTGACGGCCTCCCCCGAGGAATTGCAGAAATTTGTCATAAAATACGCCGACAACAAAAATGCCTTTGCAGATGAACCTTTGATCTTAAAACCGAAAGCTTAAAGTGAGGCCTACATCCCATCATATCTTTGTACATTTTATCCGAAAGAGCGGATTTCACCACCTGCTCTTTTGGGCCTTGGCTTATTTTGTCTTGGTGAACCTATTTGCCAACAACAGCCAGATCTATCCGGTGGACAGGATTTATACATTGATCTTTATGGTGACGCTGGCCATTCCTGTTTACCTCAACCTTAGCTGGTCGATTCCCCAGCTTCTACGTCCTGCTAAGTACCTCCACTTTAGCCTTGCGGTAATCATGGCTTTACTGCTGGGTATAGGGTTCAATCTGCTCCTTTTCAATCATCTCATTGACTTCTTGCTGCCGGGTTACTATTTCATCTCCTATTATACTGTCTGGGATTTGGCCAAGTTTTTTTCTGCTTTTCTGCTGGCATCCTCTCTGCTAAAACTCTCCAAAGAATGGTTTCAGCTATTGGAGGCGAAACAGGAACTCAGCGAGTTGGAAAAAGAAAAAACGGCCATTGAGCTCAAGGCCCTGCGTTCACAGATCAATCCGCATTTTCTCTTCAATTCCCTCAACCTGCTGTATACCATGGCGCTGAACAAGGCCTCGGAAACCCCGGAGGTCATCATCAAGCTTTCCGACCTGCTCCGCTACGCCATCTATGAGGCCAATAAGGAATTGGTCAAACTGAGCCTTGAAGTGGAGCAGGTCCATAACTACCTCGACCTACAACGTCACCGTATGGAGGAAGGCTCAACGATATCTTTTGAAAAACAAGTTGAACACGATGTCTTGGTCCCGCCAATGTTGCTTATTCCATTGATTGAAAACAGCTTCAAACATGGCATCAAAGGCAATGTTGCTGACACCTTTATCCACATGGAATTAATCTCCAAGCGTGAAAAGTTACTTTTTACCATTGAAAACAACAAAGGGGAAACCGGGGACCTGGGCGATAAGGAAGACCATGGAGTAGGCTTGGAAAACATCAAAAACCGGCTGAAGCTCTTATATCCGGGGAAGCATAAATTCCTAATCTCCGAAAATGAACATACCTTTAAAGTAAACCTTGAAATCCATTATGAAGATCCATTGTTTGCTAGTCGAGGATGAGCCCGCAGCAAGAAAACTGCTTGAAAGTTACATTGCCGATGTACCAGAGCTCACACTCATTGCTTCGTGCAAAAATGCCTTGGAGGCAGGGGAGGTACTGAGAAAATCAGCGGTGCAACTGCTCTTTTTGGATATCAACATGCCTAAGCTATCCGGACTGGCTTTTTACAAATCGCTATCCCATCCGCCCTATGTCATTTTTACTACGGCATATCCACAATATGCTGTTGAAGGCTTTGAGCTGGATGCGGTGGATTACCTGCTGAAGCCTTTTCCCTTCGAGCGGTTTTTAAAGGCTGTTAATAAAGCCATTGCCAAATTCCACAAAAGCCCAGCAATCAAAACTGATCCGGGCTTTCTGATTCTAAAGTCCGAGAAAAAACTTTTCCGCATTGGATTGGATGAAATGGTGTATTTGGAGGCCTTTGGGGATTATGTAAAAGTGCACTGTGTGGATAAGGTTCTTATCGTACATGAAACCTTCCAAACGCTGATCAACCAACTGCCCGAAAATGAGTTTATCCGCATCCATAAATCCTTTGCAATCTCCCTGCATAAGTTAAATCATATCGAGGGAAATACGGTCCATATAAAAAACGTACAGATTCCCATTGGCCAAGCTTATAAGGCAGACTTCCTTGACCGGATAAAAGCTTAAGCCAAGTGACCGTTTAAGTTTTCAGCTACTTTTCCACCAGCCATGAATCCCACAATTTTTTACCACAGATGAAATGGATAAACACAGATGATCTTGTTTCTATCTCGATAAATAAGAGAAACCGAAAAAAAGTAGAAAGATCAAAAAAGAAAACACAATTAAGAGAAAAATGGATAGTTATTACCAATTCATTTTACTGTAAACTGATTATACGCCTTTATACAAGTATGTCTGTTTCTAACGGATTGTTCGGGTTTTCACAGAATAAAAAGAAATTTTCCGTGGATATCTGTGAAATCCGTGAGAGACTATTTTAATAATCAGGGGATACTGGCATAATTGCGTATATACATGTACTTTAAAAATGTAAATAATAAAAATGCTATTAAGCGCAGGAATAAATGCCGAAACGCGGTATTATACTCCACATCCCTTAGTTTTGCAGGATAGAAAGTGATTTTTTACCAATAAAGCGATCATCATGGAAGACAACCGACCGATTCCCCACTTTACCATGCCCATGCGGGGCCTGATCCTGATTGCAGGGATGTTTACTGTGGCCTGGGGAGCCTTTTTCAAGTGGTTCGGAGAGCCTTTACTTTCTTGGTTGGCCATGGAGCCTGAAAGCACCTTTGATTTAAGCACCAATTTCTATGGTAGCTTCGTGTTGATCATTGGCTTTGTGCTATTCTTAAGTGCGTTTTATCCCATTAGTTGGACCTATATGACCATGATAGGCATAGGGGGAAAGCTCATTTCAGCCATTTGGTTTGCCCTGTACTATGCTGACACCCTCGGCTGGAACAAGCGGACCATTTTCCATGTAGGTTTTAATGAACTCCTTTGGCTGCTTCCGCTTTCGGTCATCTTGTTAAGGGCCTTAAAAGTAAAAGCTTACCTGAAAAGTCTTCCTGAAGATTAAAAAACACCCCAATTCTCCATGAATCAAGCTGGCAAAACGTACAAAATAGACTTTATTAAATTTCATTGGAAACTTTTTCCATGCGAACTCGAACATTGAACAAGAACAGATAACCTAATTCGACCATCCGTAATTACACCAATTAAATTATTTCTCACAGCTTGTCCACTACGGCGGAGATTTCACAATCTATCCCGCCAAATGACCACAGATCTACCTGGCGTCAGACAGGATTACACGGAATTAAAAATCTTTTCTGTGGGTTTCTGTGCATTCTGTGAGATATGGTTTTATAATTTATAGCTACTGGTGTCTTTGCAGATATTCCTATAACCTATTATTAATCTCCATCAGAGTTTCAAAAACGTCATTCCTAGCTACGGACAGACCTTTAGCCTTACTTCAGCATTAAATTTTTAAGTTCTTTTGCACTTAAAGTCACATCAAGTAAATTTGCAGTATTTTATTTTAATTCTACAATATTTTATACCAAGTCTACTTTAAGACCTCTACTTCTATGAAAAGATCTCTACTCATTTTATGGCTTTTAATTGCCATTACAGGGACAGTCGCAGCCCAATCGGGTAGTATTAGCGGTGCCGTGAAAACCTCCGATGGCTATCCTGCGGAGTTTGTGAACATTTTATTACAAGGCACAAAAATAGGCACTGTCACCGATGCAGATGGAAAATATGTCCTTCACCAAGTAAAACCGGGCAAATACACCTTAGTGGCCACCTTCATCGGAATGAGCAGTAAATCCACTACTGTGACGGTCGCTGCTGGTGAAGTTAGCCAAGTTTCGGAGATCACCCTGCAAGAAGATGCCAGTCAGCTTAATGAAATCGTGATCAGTGCCCGCAAAGATTCGGATCCGGGCACCAGTCAATACGTTTCCAAAATGCCCCTCCGCAATCTGGAAAATCCACAGGTATATAATACGGTCTCTTCCGATCTGCTGAAGCAGCAGGCCATTACCAATTTTGACGATGCGCTTAGGAATGTGCCCGGAATATATAAACTTTGGGAATCCACAGGTAGGGGATACGGAGATGGATCTTCATTCTACTCCCTAAGGGGCTTCGAGGCCCAGGCCACCATGGTAAATGGCCTTCCCGGACTGACGAATGGCAGCCTGGACCCGGCCAATATCGAACGAATCGAAGTGATAAAAGGGCCATCAGGTACCCTGTTTGGAAGTAGCTTGATCTCCTATGGAGGATTGATCAACACCATCACCAAAAAGCCTTATGAAGGATTTGGAGGTGAATTTAGCTATTTGGCGGGAAGCTTTGGACTGAACAGGGTTACCGCTGATATCAATGCACCGATCAAAAGCGGAATGAACCTTCGGATCAATACGGCCTACCATACCGAAAACAGTTTTCAGGATGCCGGTTTCAAAAAATCCCTTTTTGTAGCACCCTCCCTTTCCTATAAAGCCAACGACCGGCTTTCTTTCTTGGTCAACACCGAATTCATGGAACAAGAAAGCACCAACCAAACCATGCTCTTTTTGGGCCGGAACACTCCCTTGCAGTTTACCAATCTTGAGGAGCTGAACTATAACAACCGACTTTCCCTGACCAGCAACGACCTCTCCATGAGAAATCCACGGTTTATCCTTCAGGGTCAGATGAATTACAAGCTTTCCGAGCAGTGGACTTCACAAACGGTACTTTCCAGGGGCGTGGCCAAATCAGACGGTTATTATGCCTACGTTTTTGATAACCAAAACGGCAAAGGAGATTTCGGCCTTTACGCCAGCAAACAACTTGCCCAGACCAATACTTCGGATATTCAGCAAAACTTCATCGGTGACTTTAAACTGGGAACCCTGCGGAACCGTCTGGTAGTAGGCTTGGATTATTTCTCCAGAAACCTGATCAATAATAGTACGGGCTTTGCCTGGATATATAATGTCACTCCACAAGGAGAAATCAACTACGACCATTTTTCGGGCAATACAGTGGAACCCCGATACCTGACCAGACCTTCCGTGGATAATGTGCTGGCCTCCACCGGACGAAGCAACATCAATTCCAAAGATGAGCAATTCAGCATTTATGCCTCCGATGTGATCAATATCACCCCGCAGTTGATTGCCATGGCCAGCTTGAGATTGGATTATTTTGATACGGAGGGAGATATCAGCACCGATGATGACGATTACGACCAAACCGCCCTTTCCCCTAAGTTTGGCCTGATCTACCAGCCCATTAAGGATAAGTTATCGCTATTTGCCAACTACATGAACGGTTTCAGCAATGTAGCTCCAAGGCAAGTGACCGATTCTGATGGCAGCAATCCCAGGGTGATATCCTTTGAGCCGGAGCATGCAAACCAACTTGAATTTGGCCTAAAAACACAAGTCCTTTCTGAAAAGCTGTATGCCACCGTCAGCTACTATGATATTGTTTTGGAAAACGTGGTCACCCCAGACCCGAACAATTTCAATAGCAGTCTTCAAGGGGGCAAAATCCAAAGCCGCGGAGCAGAACTGGACCTTCAGGCCAATCCAATCGAAGGCCTGAGCATTATTGCTGGATACAGCTATAATGACAGTGAAATTCTGGAAGGGGAAGAAGCTAGCGTTTGGCTTGAAAAGGGTAAAAGGCCGATGAACTCTGGTCCCAAAAACCTCTTTAATCTTTGGACCAATTACTCCATCAAGCAGGGCAGGGTAAAGGGACTTGGCTTTGGTTTTGGTGGAAACCATTCCAGTCCGTTACAGATATTGGATAGTAAGATAACAGGAGCATTTAATTTGCCTGCCTATACTATTCTCAATGCAGCGGTAAATTATAGTACACCTAGCTTTAGGATTGCACTTAATGTGAATAACCTAACGGACAAAGAATACTATTCAGGTTATTCGACCATCAACCCTCAAAAGCCAAGGAACATCGTAGCAAGCTTTACGTATTCCTTCTAAAAAATAGGATCATCCCTTAAATCAAAAAAAGCGGTCTCCATTCACATGGACCGCTTTTTTTGTCTTATTTTTTGATTATACTCCCTTGTACCAGTGGACTGCTGCTTTAGAAGTACTCTAAAATGCAGCAAAATCAATAAAAAAGTATTTGCGCTGATCTGCGAGCTCTGCGGCAAACACTTTTTGTAATTTTGATACTGCTGGCACAATTGTGTGCAATCATGTTGTTTTTTACCGATTAGGTAACTAGGATCAAAATCAATAAGATAATGATAATGGCCCCTACAGAAAGGTAAACCCCTTCTCCCATGGTCTTTGCCTCCTTTTTGATGCCTCTGAGCTCATCCCTTACTTCTTTTCGTTCTTCCTTGCTCATGCTTGAGAAATCCATGGATTTGATTTCCTCCACCCGGCTTTTCATTTCTTCCAGCCTGGCTTCCTCTTTGGGGGTCAATTCAGTGTCTTCTTTTTCCTTTTTTACGGGTTCGGCCATTGCCCCCGGTGCCAGGGCCGTGAAACAAAACAATACCGCTAAAAAGTACGCGATCCTTTTCATATCATTTTTTGGTTTAGTGATAAACAATATACCTTAGTTCCTTTGAATTTACGAAAATTACCCTCTTCGCAAAATCAATGATTTGGAAACCATCCTACCTTTAATCAAATATTAATCCAAAATACATTTCCGGCACTAAATTTTATCAGATAAAATCTCAGCGCACTGCCATTCAGTGGCATAAAATCCTTTGGTCAAGAAGATCATTTTGACTATCCATCCTTTCCATTATAATTTGTAATTTAGCCCTTCTCCGAAACGGAGGAAGTTGCCCGGCGGGCCAATTCTAACATTTTAAGCATATTAAACCCATGTCCAGCACAGCTAGCAAAAAACTGTTTCTCCTAGATGCCATGGCCCTGATTTACCGGGCACATTTTGCCTTCAGCAAAAATCCGCGTATCAATTCCAAAGGCCTCAATACCGGCATCATGTTGGGATTTACCAATACACTTTTGGAAGTCATCGAAAAACAAAAGCCCAGCCATATCGCCGTGGCTTTCGATACGGCCGCCCCCACATTTCGCCATGAGCAGTTTGAAGCCTATAAAGCCAACCGACAGGAACAGCCCGAGGACATTACCGTGGGTATTCCCTGGATCAAGCAGATTGTGGATGGTTTCAATATCCCCATTTTGGAGCTGGACGGTTATGAAGCGGATGATATTATCGGGACCATTGCCAAAAAAGCCGAATACCGGGATTTCGAAGTCTTTATGATGACCCCCGACAAGGATTATGGGCAGTTGGTGGAGAAGCACATCTTTTTGTTCAAACCGGCCTTTATGGGCAATGCCGTGGACATCATGGGGCCAAAAGAAGTTTGCGCCAAATGGGAAATTGAAGATCCGGATCAGGTAAGGGATATTTTGGGATTGATGGGCGATGCGGTGGACAATATTCCCGGCATCCCTGGAATCGGTGAAAAAACCGCCAAGAAACTACTCAAGGCCTATGGCACCATTGAGGGATTGCTGGAACACACCCATGAGCTGAAAGGCAAGCAAAAGGAAAATGTGGAAAAGTTCGGTCAGCAAGGCCTACTATCCAAAGAACTGGCCACCATCAAGCAGGATGTGCCGATTGAGTTCAAGCCAAAGGACTTGGAATATGACGGCCCTGATGAGGAAAAACTAAAGGCACTCTTTGCTGAACTGGAATTCCGAACGCTCACCCAGCGCGTTTTTGGGGAGGCCATGAAAAAAACGACCACCAAGGTCAATGAGCAACTGGGGCTTTTCACAGGCCCTGAGGATCAGGCACAGGAAGAAGCCGAAGAGGAACTTCCAGAAACCAGTCCCATCCAAGAGCCAAGCCAGATGGATTCGGTAGATTCCTTGGCCCATAGCTACCATAAAGTGGATACCATAGCACTGATAAAGGAATTGGTGGAATACCTGGAGCTCCAGGATGAAATCTGCTTTGACTCCGAAACCACCGATCTGGACCCCAATAGGGCAGAACTGGTTGGCCTTTCCTTTGCCTACATCACGGGGGAAGCCTTTTACATTCCCTTTCCCGAAGACCAAGAAGAGGTACAAAAGCTGTTGGCACCGCTTAAACCTGTTTTTGAAAATGAGAAGATCACCAAAATCGGCCAAAACATAAAATACGACGTCCTGGTCCTGAAAAACTATGGCGTTCAGGTCAAAGGCACCTTGTACGATACCATGCTGGCGCACTACCTGATCGAGCCGGAAGGCAAACACGGTATGGATTGGCTGGCTGAGCATTATCTCAATTACAAGCCGGTTTCCATCGAGACACTGATCGGCAAAAAGGGCAAATCCCAGGGCAATATGCGGGATGCGGATGTGGATAAAGTAGTGGAGTATGCCTCTGAAGATGCCGACATTACCTTACAACTGGCCCAAAAACTAAACCCAGACCTGCAGGACAGGGGCTTGGAAAAGCTTTTCTATGAGGTGGAGACTCCCCTGATCCCCGTTTTGGCGGCCATGGAATACGAAGGGGTAAGGTTGGACACGGAGAGTCTTGCCCAGTTGTCCAAGGACCTGGAAAAAGAAATTGTGGAAATCGAACAAAAGGTATATGAATTAGCAGGTACCAAATTCAACCTGGCCTCCCCGAAACAACTTGGAGAGGTGCTTTTTGTGAAAATGGAACTGGATCCCAAAGCCAAAAAAACCAAAACCGGCCAATATGCCACGGGAGAAGAAGTGCTTTCCAAGCTGGCGCCAAAACATGAGATTGCACAGGCCATTTTGGATTATAGGGAGCTGGTGAAGCTTAAAAACACTTATGTGGACACCTTGCCCACTCTGATCAATCCCAAAACTGACCGCATCCATACCACCTATAACCAAGTGGTGGCGGCCACCGGAAGGCTTTCCTCTGTGAACCCCAACCTGCAGAATATTCCTATCCGAACCGAAAGGGGCCGTGAAATCCGTAAGGCCTTTGTTCCCCGGGATGAAGACCATGTGATTTTGGCGGCGGATTACAGCCAGATCGAATTGCGCATCATGGCGGCCTTTTCCAAAGACGCCTCCATGATCGAGGCATTCCAAAACGACCGGGATATCCACAGCACTACCGCGGCAAAAATCTTCCAGGTACCTTTGGAGGAGGTCACTTCCGATATGCGGCGAAAAGCCAAAACGGCCAACTTCGGCATTATCTATGGAATCTCCGCCTTTGGACTTTCCCAGCGCCTGAACATTTCCCGTACCGAGGCCAAGGAAATCATCGATGCCTATTTCAAAGAATTCCCCGCAGTAAGCGAATACATGAACGACTGCATCGAGAAAGCCCGAAAAAACGAATATGTGGAAACCATCCTCGGCAGAAGGAGGTACCTCAGGGACATCAACAGCCGGAATGCCACCATGCGTGGCTATTCCGAACGAAACGCCATCAACGCACCGATCCAGGGCAGCGCGGCGGACATGATCAAGGTGGCCATGATCCAGGTGCACCAATGGATGCAGGAAAAGCAGCTCCGATCCAAAATGATCCTTCAGGTACACGATGAATTGGTTTTCGATGCCCACAAGGACGAGGTGGAACTATTGCAAAAAGAAATCCCCAAACTGATGACCGAAGCACTGAAAATCGAAGTCCCCATGAAAGTGGAAGTAGGAGTAGGCAAAGATTGGCTCGAAGCACACTAAGGAGAATTGGAAGATTGAAAAATTTTAGGATTGTAAAATTGTCCGGTTCCTGAGCCTCGGTCCCTGAACCTTGCTCCTGAGCCTCGGTCCCTGAGCCTTGGACCCTGAGCCTGTCGAAGGGGTCGAAGGGGCCTGCTGTTCCCCATTTGAAATGGGGAACTTACTATAAGGGGCATTTGCAATGCCCCTCAATAATTATTGGAGAGGAGAAATGTCTCGATTTATAAACGGATTAATAATCCCATTTTGAAGTTTAAGGATCGGAATTAATAATTCCGATCAGCATCCTCAGCCAACTCCCAAATAACCATTTACCTAAATCCCAATAAAGAAACCATGCCAAAGATAAAGACCGCTTTTTTCTGCCAAAACTGTGGAGCGCAGAGTCCCAAATGGGTGGGCAAATGCCCTGGATGCGGGGAGTGGAATACCTATGTAGAAGAAGTTATCCACAAGGAAGAAAATGGCCGTGGAAGCTGGAAACAGGGTTCTGAAAAAAGCAAGCGGACCAATTCGCCCAGAAGATTGCATGAAATCAATTATGAGGAACACCCACGATTGGTGACCAAAGACGCCGAGTTGGACCGGGTGCTGGGCGGCGGTATCGTCCCCGGTTCCCTGACCTTGATAGGAGGGGAACCGGGCATAGGAAAATCCACCTTGATGCTGCAAATTGCCCTGGTGCTCCAGGCCACCAAAGTGCTGTATGTCTCCGGGGAGGAAAGTGAAAGCCAAATCAAGATGCGGGCAGACCGTATGCAGTTCAAGTCAGAAAACTGTTTTGTGCTCTCCGAAACCAATACCCAGGCCATCTTTCAGCAGATAGAAGCCTTGAAGCCCGAACTTTTGGTGATCGATTCCATCCAGACGCTGCACAGCAAACACGTGGAATCAGCTGCCGGCAGTGTTTCCCAGGTCAGGGAGTGTACCGCGGAGCTGATGAAGTTTGCCAAGGAAACCGGCACTCCTGTTTTCCTGATCGGCCATATCACCAAGGACGGTTCCATCGCCGGACCAAAGATATTGGAGCATATGGTGGATACGGTACTGCAGTTTGAGGGAGACAGGCACCTGTCTTACCGTATTCTGCGTACTTCCAAAAACCGATTTGGCTCTACCAATGAACTGGGCATCTATGAAATGCGGTCAGAGGGACTTCGTGGAGTGGCCAATCCTTCCGAAATACTGCTCAGCCAGCGTGAAGAGGTGCTCAACGGCGTGGCCATTGGGGCCATGCAGGAAGGAAACCGGCCATTGCTGATCGAAATACAGTCCTTGATCAGCCCGGCCACTTATGGCACCCCACAGAGAAGCAGCACCGGCCATGATGCCAAGCGCTTGAACATGCTGTTGGCCGTATTGGAAAAGCGGGGAGGGATGCGTCTGGGCCAACAGGATGTATTCTTGAATGTGGCCGGGGGGATGCGGGTGGATGATCCAGGCTTGGACCTGGCCGTCTGTGCGGCACTGATTTCCTCTTATGAGGATACGCCGATTTCCCACGAGCTTTGCTTTGCTGGCGAAGTGGGGCTAGGAGGTGAAATCAGGGCAGTAAACCGGATGGAAAGCCGGATTGCAGAGGCGGACAAACTCGGTTTCAAAAAGATCATCGTTTCCAAATATGCCGTAAAAGGGGTGGACTTATCCACATTCAACATCAAAGTCATCCCCGTCACCAAACTGGAAGAAATGTACCAGCAACTGTTTTAGTAAGGGCATTTCAGTTAGCTCATTGACCTTTTAATATAACCATTAAGGAATTAAGGAACATTAAGGCTTGGATTTGGTTTTTCGAGAAGAGTTTTGAAGCAGTTTTAGGTCGCAATAGATAGGATAATAAATAATGCGGGTTTAAACCCAAAAGAAATTTATTGGAGCCAGGAAAGTCACATATCATTCCACTACAAAAAATTCGTGCAAATTCGTGGACCAATTTCTCTCAATATTTTAACATCCATAAAATAGCTTATACATAATTATCACCATGAAATTCTTTCAAAAGCATATCTCCCTTCAAGCTTACCGCAGGGGTTTTCATTTGATTACCCACGAAGTGGAAGCGGCCATTCCAGAACTACGCGAAATCCAAACCGGTACCTTGCAGGTTTTTATCCAGCACACTTCGGCAGGGCTGACCATAAACGAAAACGCTGATCCTACCGTCCGAAAGGACTTCGAAACCTTTATCAATGACATGGTTTCGAAAAGTTATCCACGGTTTATCCACACTTATGAAGGCCCCGACGATATGCCCGCCCATATCAAATCCAGCCTCTTCGGTTGCTCGGTAACTATTCCCATTTCCAGGGGAAAAATGGCCTTAGGAACCTGGCAAGGCATTTATTTGGGAGAATTCAGGGATTACGGAGGGAATAGAAAACTGGTCATCACCGCTATGGGAGCCTAAAAAAACGGTGTGGAAAAATCTTATCCACTGATTTTTCCACACCGAAACATTTCCTTATACATTTTTTTGTATGCGAAATTTATCCCAGCAATTCCAGCACCATTTCCACTGCTATTTCACGGTAATCCTTGATGTATAACTGGCAGGGAGGAAGCTCCTCTTTGGTATGGGAAGACAACACTCCCACGACTTTCATGCCCGCATTGATCCCGGCAGAAACACCCGAAAAAGAATCCTCAAACACCACACAGTTTTCCGGTTTTGTGGATAAGTTTTGCGCAGACCTTAGATAGACTTCCGGATTAGGCTTATGGGTCGTTACATCCTCACTGGCCATAAAGGATTCCATCTGGGTTCTAATGCCCAGCTTGTCGATGATCAGATCCATATTGGCCCTGGGAGCGGAAGTGCCCACGCCCGTTTGAAAGCCATTTTGCTTTAAGCTTTCCAAAAACTCCAGGTAACCGGGAATAGGAGTCACCTGCTCCTCATAGATTTCCCTGAACAGTCCCTCCTTTTCATTCTCCAACTCCAAAAGCTCTTCGCCTTTAATTTCCCGCTGTAGGAAATGGCTGAAGATATAGCTATTGGGCTTGCCATACATATGTTCGGCATACTCTTCTGCACTGGCCTCCATGCCCCGCTTGGCAAAAAAAGCATCAAAAGCCTGGGAATGGTAAGGGTTGGTGTGACAGATCACGCCATCCATATCAAATATCACTGCACGATTTTCCATCCCGCAAAATTAGGGCTTTTTATGGAATTGGGGAAGGGGATGGGATTATTGCTGTGTTAAGCGCTTAGTCTTGAGTAGGGAGTATTGAGTCCGGAGTCTCTTGTACTTCAATTTTCCCGGATAGGTTCCCCGTGGACAGTTGACAGTCGACCGTCGACAATATTAGAGCTATTTTATCATAAAAGCCCATATTTGATCCGATGCACCTAAATTTAGTATGGTACCAGTCCTAAATCCTAAAATATATTATCTTAGTCATTTAAACCACTTTTCAATGGTAACCGTAACCTGCGCCATCATTATCCAAGACGGACGAGTCCTTGCCGTCCAACGGGCAAAAAACATGAAAATGCCCTTAAAATGGGAATTCCCTGGCGGCAAACTGGAGGAGCGTGAATCGGAGGAAGCCTGCCTGATGCGGGAAATCAAAGAAGAACTTCACTTGCAGATCAAAGTAGGTGAGCGGCTGACCGAAGTGCATCACCAGTATCCCAGCTTTACCATTCGCCTGATCCCCTTTTTGGCAACTATCCAGTCTGGAAGCCTACATTTGGAAGAACATCAAGCCTACCAATGGATGAAAAAAGAAGCATTGTTAGCTTTGGACTGGGCTGAGGCGGATGTGCCGGTGGTGAGGGAGGTTTTGAAATTTTTATAGCAATGTAATAAATGAATTAACTTTAATTGTAATTTTAGCAGGTTTACCTCATTGAAGGTAATAATTCAATTCACTACTTTTAATAAAAATACTAGATGAGTTATTATAATGAGTTATTAAAGTTTTTAGACCAGGCTCAAACACAAAAACTTTCAGTAAAAAGCTATATAAAAGAATATAAAGGTACAAACGTTAAAGTTAGTTTTGGAAAAGGAAATACGGCCATTATTCCTTGGATTTCATTTCTTATCAAACCTAATGTTACTAGCAAAGGTATATATCCAGTTTATTTGTTTTTCAAAGATCGTGATTTATTAATATTAGCTTATGGAGTTAGTGAAGAAAATTCACCCTTCAAAAACTGGGAAATTAATAACCTAATATCAATAAAAGAATACTTTTCCGACAAAGGCTTAAATAAACCAAGAAGATATGGTAATTCTTATGTCTTTAAATCCTATTCTACAAAAGATCTTCCTAATCAAGAGGTGATTGATAAAGATTTAAATAATTTGATTGATATATATAAAACGATTGATTTCATTTCAAATGACACTTCTATTAAAGAAGATGTAAGGTTCAATGCAAAAGATCTTTATAAAAACATTCTTCTTTCAGGTCTTATTTTTAATAAAAAGCTTATTACAAGATTCACTGCTTCCCTACTTACCAAGCCCTTTGTTATTCTTACGGGCTTAGCAGGATCTGGAAAGACTAAACTAGCTCAGGCATTTGTTCAATGGATCAGTCAAGACGATAGTCAATACAGAATAGTTCCAGTAGGAGCTGACTGTACGAATCGGGAACCATTATTGGGCTATCCCAATGCTCTAAACATTGGAGAATACATCCAACCTGACACTGATGTGTTACAATTGATCCTTGACGCCCAAAACCATCCAGATTTGCCCTACTTTTTGATTTTGGATGAAATGAACCTCAGTCATGTAGAAAGGTATTTTGCAGATTTTCTTAGTGTCATGGAATCAAATGATGATATATTACTTTTTTCTGGTACATCCATTAATGGTATTTCTTCAAAACTGAGATTGCCCAAAAACCTATTTATCATTGGAACCGTCAACATTGACGAAACTACCAATATGTTTAGCCCTAAAGTACTTGATAGGGCAAATACAATTGAATTTAGGGTTTCAGAAGAAGATATGAAAAGCTTCTTCAAAAATGTAGGGTTAATCGATTTGGAGGAATTGAATACAAAGGGAGCTGCAATGGCCTCGAGTTTTTTGGAAATGGCCCAATCGAAGGAAATAAACCCAGAAGAGGAAGTGAGAAGTGAACTTTTGAAATTTTTTGGGGAATTGAAACAAGTAGGCGCTGAATTTGGGTATAGAACAGCTACAGAAATCCTTCGTTTGGTTCACCATCTATCCAAATTGGACGAGGAATTGGAAACCGAAGAGAAAATAGATATTGCTATTATGCAAAAGTTACTTCCTAAGCTACATGGGTCCCAAAGAAAATTACGTGGCGTACTCGAAAGTTTAGGCGGCTTTTGTTTACATGATAGACAAAAAATAAGAGAGGTATTGGATAATAAAGTTTTCGATTTTTCTAATAAAGAAATTATTAAATATCCCATATCACTGGAAAAAATCCACAGAATGTATCATAGCTGTTTGGAAAATGGATTTGCTAGTTTTGCAGAAGCCTGATCAGTGGAAATACGATCTATAAAAATACCACTCGACCAATTCTGCCATGGGCTTGAATTGGAAATTATCTCCAAAAATGATGGGGTAATTTATGATCTGGGAAAAGATGCTCTCCAATATGGAGAGGCGAGGTACCAGATTATGGAAGGATTTCAATATGAGTATGGACTGAATAACTCAGCATACATTCTGGAGGATCCTGGTATGAAAATCGTCCAACCTCTTTCAAGGTTCCCGCATGCAGGTTTAATATCCCCGAATATCTACGTTGGTAACCTTGAAATACCACTGATTCTTAAATCTGAGAATAGAAAACTTGGCTCTATTGAGCTGGAAGTTCAATCTATTAAGTCTGCATATAGGGATGATTATCGTGAT
>NZ_BAAHAP010000100.1:0-18267 GCF_054777495.1 Echinicola sediminis
GTTAGGTAAATTATTGATTTTTGTTATTAGATAACTGTAGTATTACAGTTTTTTATGCTTCAATAGTATGAAAAATTATTGAAAGTAAATTATTATTTCTACTACTATTGTTTATTAAGTAATTATGAATAGTGGATATTGTAAATCAAAAAATGCTTTCCTAAGCTGTTATAAAATGGAAAATCATTACAAGAAGCCCAAAATGTTAAAAAGATTACAATTGATTTCAGTATTAATGCTGCTGGTGATATCCAGCTGCTATGCGGAATCTACCGTTGTGCTTTCAGACTTAAGATGTGAATATAGAACTGATCCCTTGGGAATAGATAATACTGCTCCAAGATTAAGCTGGAAAATTCTAGACCAGCAAAAGGCAAGAGGGCAGAAACAAACAGCCTTTCAGGTGCTTGTCTCAAGTAGTTTGGAAGATCTAAAGAATAATACCGGTGATCTTTGGGATTCTGGAAAAATGGAGGGGGCACAATCCGTTAATGTGACTTATCAAGGAAAAAAACTGAGTTCAGGTAAGGAGTATTATTGGAAGGTGAAGATTTGGGATATGCACGGTGAAGCGACAGACTGGAGTGATCCAGGGACCTTTACCATGGGGCTTTTGAATCCAGAAGATTGGAAAGGGGATTGGATATACAAAAGTGATCAAAATATTACAGACCACAATTGGTACAGAAAAAACTTTACGATTTCACAGGAGGTAGGCTCGGCCCATGTATTTGTGGGTTCATTTGGATATCACGAGTTGTATGTTAATGGTCAAAAAGTAACTGATCAAGTGATGAATCCGGTATTGTCCTATATGAAGAAGCGGATTCCATACCTCACTTACGATATTTCAGAATTACTTCATGAGGGTGACAATGTCATTGCCATTTGGCACGCTGCCGGATGGGCTCGTTGGCAAAGGATAAAAGAGTACAAAAATCCCCCGTTTATTTTTAAAGCACAGGTAGAGATTCAGACTAGAGAAGGGAATGTTTCTTTAGCTACAGATGAAACATGGAAATGTAAAAGAAGTAACAGCGGTTATTATGGTGATTGGGATATTTTGAATTTTGGAGGTGAAACAATAGATGATCGGAAAAAGGAACCCAATTGGAATACAGCAGGGTATGATGACAGTGATTGGCAAAATGCCAGCATCTATAATGTGGAAGGAGAAGAACCTGATAAGTCCTTGACCATTATTGAGGATGTGCCTTTGTCCCAAAAAATTCGGCCCACCGGAAAGGTTACTGCCGTTTTGAGTGCTCAAATGGTCGAACCACAGGTGAAATACGAAGAAGTGGTTCCTGTTGCGGTCACCAAGAGTAGTGATAGTACCTATAGGATCGACATGGGAAGAAACTATACTGGTTTTTTCGAAATGGATTTACATAATGGGAAGGAAGGTGATTCTGTGTTGTTTGAAATCAGCGATCAGATTGGTAAAACCATGAACTGGAACCAGAAAAGCAAATACATCTATAACAGCACCGGTGAAGGGACTTTTTCCAATCGCTTTAATGTTGCCGGAGGTCGTTGGATAACTGTTTACGGTTTAGACTACAAACCTGAGCTCTCTGACATCAAAGGATACGTTATTACCAATGACCGTAAACGGATAAGTAAGTTTGAATCATCCAGTAAACTTTTGAATCAAATTTATAAAGTCAATTTGGACACCTATTTGGCTAATACACTGGATGGTATTTTGATGGATTGCCCGCACAGGGAAAGGCGTGGTTGGGGAGAGGTAACGGTTGCAGCCATGTATGGTGATGCTCTGCCGAATTTTGAAAGTGGCGCATATATGGACCAGTATAATCAGTATATGAGGGATGCTCAGCTGCCAGATGGAGGAATACGTGCTGTGATCAATGAGCAGGACAGGCCTTTCTTGATGTGGAAAGCCAACAACCCTATTACGGTTTGGGAAACTTATCGAATGTATGGTGATTCAAAAGTATTGGAGGAAAACTATCAATCTATGCAAAGGTGGATGGAATGGTTGTTTCAACATTCCAATTATGCTACCGGAGGAGCACTTAAGGTTGGGGAACAGGGGGCACGGGCTTTTCCTGGATTAGGGGATTGGTGCACCCCACGGGGAAATTTTTGGTCCAGCAGTAATTCTCCTGAGGCTGTTCACTTCAACAACTGTGTATATGCCTTTATGCTGGATAATGCGGTAAAAATTGCTGAGGCATTAGGGAAAACTGAAGATGTTAACTTATACACCGATAGGTTAAAAGTACAGCAGGAAGCTACGCATAAGCTCTCTTATAACCCTGAGACCGGAAAATATGGGGATGGCCAACAAGTCAATCAGGCATTTGCTTTATTGGCTGGAGTCACTCCCGATGCTGAAAAGGAAAAAGTATACGCTAACCTCGTGGATAATGTCTTGTATAAATTTCCCTATTATGATACTGGAAGTTCCGGACAGGCTTTATATACCCGGTATTTTACGGAGTACGGAGAACGAATGGACCTGATCTACGAATTACTTCAAGATAAACATCATCCGAGTTATGGTTATTTTCTGGAACAAGGGGAAACGGTTTGGCCTGAGCGATGGTCCTCGGTAGGGGTAAGTAAAATACACACTTGCTATACGGGAATAGGTGGATATTTTATCAAGGGTTTTGGGGGAATTAGGACTGACCCCGATCGTCCCGGAATGAAAAGCATGCTTATTAAACCAGCCTTAGTGGGTGATTTGACCTTTGCCAATACCGAGTATGAATCACTGTATGGCAAGGTAATGGTTAACTGGTCCAAACAAGACGGAAAGGCTAATTTCCATATAGAGATCCCCGTCAATACAACAGCAAAGGTTTATTTGCCTGCCTTGGAAAAAGGGCATGTAAAAGAAAGCGGTGTTATAGCTGAAAAATCCGAAGGGATCCATTTTAAAGGGGCCGAAGAGCATGATGCCGTTGGTCACTACCTTATTTACCAGGTGGAAGCTGGAATATATGACTTTACTGTGGAGGAGCTACCCTCTACCACCTATCCTCAACCGATCATCGAAAGTGATAACCTATCCTTATTGGGAAGAATGA
The DNA here is from genome assembly GCF_054777495.1 of Echinicola sediminis. Lineage (NCBI taxonomy): Bacteria > Pseudomonadati > Bacteroidota > Cytophagia > Cytophagales > Cyclobacteriaceae > Echinicola > Echinicola sediminis. The sequence goes on from NZ_BAAHAP010000100.1 coordinate 3,063, forward strand.
GTGCTTCCTCCATGTTTATTGAAACGGAAAAGCTTCCAGGCTTTGAGGCCTTTAAGGCTAATGATGAGAATAATGAAACTAGCTGGCAGGCAGCGGAACCAAGTAATCAATATTTAGAAATCGCTTGGATCAAGCCCCAAACTTTTAGCAAAGTAGTGGTTAACGAGTTGGGAAAGCATATTACTGATTATAAAATCCAGTATTGGGAGGAAGGAGATTGGAAGGATATTGCAGGTGGAACCACTTGCGGTAGCCATAAGCAGCATAGTTTTGCCCCTGTTACTTCTACCAAATGTAGGGTCTATATTCAAGAGGCTAAAGAGGCTCCTTTAATAGCGGAAATTAAAATTTTTCCTTGATTCCTGATAATTATAGAATAGAGGAACAATTGGAGTTTTACGGAAAACTTAATAGAAGCGCCTAATCAATAAAAATTAACGAAGTATGGTAAAAGTAGGATTATTTGGGATCGGTTTGGATACTTATTGGGATCAGTTTGATGGACTATTGGAACGACTGGAGGGTTACCAAAACCAGATAGCTGATAAAATGGGGGAGTTTTGCACTGAGGTGGTCAATGTGGGATTGGTGGACAGCCCCGAGAAAGCTTCCAAAGCAGCGGCTGTATTGAAGGAAAAAGATGTGGACATGGTGTTTTTATATGTGTCTACCTATGCGCTTTCTTCCACGGTACTGCCGGTAGTGCAAAAACTAAAATGTCCGATTGTCATTTTAAACATTCAGCCCGTAGCGGCCATTGATTACGAAAATTTTAATCGATTGGGAGATCGGGGCTTGATGACCGGGGAATGGTTGGCCCATTGCCAAGCTTGTTCGGTACCGGAGCTGGCCAATGTTTTTAACCGCTGTGGGATTGATTATGAATTTGTAACAGGTTACTTGGGGGAGCAGGCCGTTTGGGATGATATCCAAGGGTGGATTGATGCGGCTCGGGTGGCCTATGTGATGAACCATAATCGCTTGGGCGTCCTGGGACACTATTATTGCGGGATGCTGGATGTGTATTCCGACCTTACCAAGCAGTCGGCTGCATTTGGCACCCATATCGAGGTAGTAGAAATGTGTGAAGTGAAGGAATTTCGGGATAGGGCCAACGATGATGAAGTCAAAGAAAAAATCAAAGAATTCCATGAAACATTTGAGGTGGTGGATGCCTGCGAAAAAGGCGAGCTTATTCGAGCCGCTAAAACATCAATCGCGCTTGATAAGCTCGTGGAAAAGCATCAACTGGGTTCTTTGGCCTATTATTATGAGGGAGAATCAGGTAATGGATATGGAAATATTGTAACCTCGGTTATTGCAGGAAATACACTGTTAACCGGTAAAAATGTACCTGTGGCAGGAGAATATGAGGTAAAGAATGCGCAGGCAATGAAGATTATGGATGCTTTTGGGGCTGGAGGCTCTTTTTCTGAGTTTTATGCGATGGATTTTAATGATGATATCGTAATGCTTGGTCATGATGGCCCCGCTCATTTTGCGATTGCGGAAGGAAAAGTACAATTGGTACCTTTGCCTGTTTACCATGGTAAGCCCGGAAAAGGCCTGTCCATTCAAATGACTGTGCAACATGGCCCGGTGACCCTATTATCAGTGGTGGAAGGAAAAGAAGAGGTCTTTTTGTTGGTGGCTGAGGGAGAATCGGTAAAAGGTCCTGTCCTGCAAATCGGAAACACCAACAGTCGCTATCGTTTTTCCCTAGGAGCGAAGGCATTTATGAACGAATGGTCCAGACAGGGGCCCTCTCATCATTGTGCCATTGGGGTAGGCCACATAGCAGATAAAATTGAAAAGTTGGGGAGACTGCTGCAAATGAAAGTAATCCGTATTTGTTAGTTTTTTTAAAAGAATTAAAGGGAGACTTTGTTTTGCTCTTGTGTGAAAAAGTTAATTGGTAATTAACTAGGCAGAATTTTATATTCATCACAATGCAGGACAATCCAGGATATCCTTTGCTCTATTTTGAATTCAAATTAGATTAAATATATGCAAGCATTATTTGGCGTGCTTTTCCATTCCTTTGGGGGGGTGGCAGCAGGCAGTTTCTATATGCCTTATAATAAAGTGAAAAAGTGGGCTTGGGAAAGCTACTGGATGGTGGGAGGTTTGGTCTCTTGGCTTATTCTTCCCCCATTGGCTGCTTGGTTGACTATTCCTAACTTTGTCGAAATTATACAGGCAGGTTCCACTCATATATTAGCATTTACTTTCCTCATGGGCCTATTATGGGGAGTAGGAGGTTTATCTTATGGACTTGGGATTCGTTATTTGGGCATGTCATTGGGGAATTCGGTAGTACTTGGCTTTAGTGCGGCTTTTGGAGCACTGGTTCCTTCTATATATTATAATTTTAATCCCGTGGAAGGGAAGGTGTCATTTACCGAGATGCTCAATTCCACTGGCGGCCAAGTTGTACTAGCAGGCGTTTTGATGTGTTTACTTGGTATAGCTCTTTGTGGAAAGGCCGGCATGATGAAGGAAAATGAACTTTCCGATGAGGAGAAAAAGAAGAGTATTTCAGAATTTAGTCTTATTAAGGGCTTGGCCGTGGCGATTCTTTCCGGAATTTTGAGTTCCTTCTTTAATTTTGGTATAGAAGCAGGCAAGCCCTTGGCAGATGAGGCAGTGGCTTCAGGTTATGATCCCTTATATCAAAATAATGTAACGTTTGTGGTGATCCTTTGGGGAGGATTATTAACGAATTTGGTCTGGACGACTTTCTTAAGCATTAAAAATAAATCCTATAGAGATTTCACCAATAAGCAATCACCCATCTTCAGAAATATATTTTTTGCTTCCATGGCAGGGGCGATATGGTTCTTGCAGTTCTTTTTTTATGGTATGGGGGAGAGTTTACTGGGAAATGGTGCCAGTTCCTGGATCTTGCACATGTCCACGATCATATTAACGGCCAATTTATGGGGGATATACCGGAAAGAATGGAAAGGGGTACAACCACGAACAAAATGGACAATCATCATAGGAATATTGGTCATAATAATGTCTGTTGCGCTGGTGGGAATGGGTAATTCCATGTAAAAGCAATACGACTCAACAATTTTAAAAAATAATCAAAATGAAAAGAATCAACTCGTACAGTTGCTTGCTCACCGGTTTGGTTATAGCGCTTTTGTGCTCCGGATGTCAAAGCAACTAAAAGCAAGATTGGCTGAAATTGGAGACGAGTTCCAATCACGTGAATATTACAAGGCTAAATGGGGGTGAAATTTGATAAAAAAAGACCAGCCATAAATTGGTGGGACAATGTTGATGGAAAATTGGTACAGTCTCCGGGTAAAACAAATTGAAACCCGTTGTAAAACAAGACATCCGAATCTGCTTTTCTGCCTTTTTGTCTTTCTCGTATTTTCTTGTGGAAATGGAGAAATTAACCAGAAAGTCTTGGATCTCCAATGGCAATAATTAAGAGATCTGAATTAGTGAAATAATCTCTATGAAGATAATCCCATTATTATGAGAACAAAACTTCTAAGTCTTTTGGTAACAGGGATTTGCTGTGGATTGCTGCTGCTTTTTACTTCATGCTTGAAAACTTCAGGTTCTGGAGATTCCGAAAATCACTCCCTTCGACAGAACTTTAAAAATCCACCCCATGAGGTAAGACCACAGGCATGGTGGTGGTGGCTTCAAACACCTACCACAAAAGAGGCCATTACGCTCGATTTGGAGGAAATGAAGGCCAAAGGTTTATCGGGTTGCATGGTGATGGATGTTGGTGTGGGTCCATTTGGTCCATACAAATGGAAAAAGAAAACCATAATTGACACCACCGAAATCAGGTACGAAATTACCGATGAATACAAAGGTGGAAGTCTGAGTCAGCCTGATGAGAAAATAGAAATCTGGTCAAAACCATGGCGAGATATGATTCGTTTTGCATCGCTTGAGGCCGGAATGTTGGGGCTTGACTTTGGCGTGTTCATAGGCCCTGCGGGGTGCTCAGCTCCTTGGGTGAGCCCCAATTACGGTCAGCAGGAGTTGGTTTGGGTTGATATAACAGTAGAAGGAGGTAAACTGATAAACCAACAGCTTAAAAAACCCAATATTCCGGTTCAAACAAAAAGGCAGCCTGAAAATCAGGTAGTAAAAGATGCTCAAAATGCCTATTACAATGATATTGCTGTTTTGGCAATTCCGATAAATGAAAGCGTAGCACTGAAGGAAGTGCTGGATATCACCGACAAATTGGATGAACAAGGCCGATTAAAGTGGGAGGCACCCAAGGGTATCTGGAGGATTGTGCGCTTTGGTTATCGTCCAACTGGGCGCAATTTGGAAGGTGTTTTTTATATCGATCATTTGAGTAAGGAAGTTTTTGATTTGCATTGGGAGAAAACCGTCGGACAACTGTTAAAAGAGATGAGCCCTGAAGAGCGACTTGCCTTTAAATACGTGGAATGCGACAGTTGGGAAGCAGGTGATCCAAATTGGACAAAACATTTTCCCCAAGAATTTAAGGAACACCGGGGGTATGACATTGTAAAATACATGCCTGCCTTAATCGGCGTAAACATTGAATCAGAAGAAACCACTGAGCGTTTTTTAAACGACTTCCGGTTAACCATTAGCGATCTGATCTCCGAAAACCATTATGAGAGACAACGGGATGTTGCTCATGAGCATGGATTGCATTCATATGCCGAGGCAGCAGGGCCGCACCAGTATCAGGCCGATTTAAAAAAGTGTGTGGGCAGGTGTGATGTGGCCATGGGGGAGTTTTGGATGCCTTCGCCACATAGGGAACAACCCAGTGGCCGATTTTTAGTGCGTGAAGCTGCAACTGCGGCACACATTTACGGAATTAAACAGGTTTTTGCCGAATCGTTTACTTCGGTGGGGCCCCATTGGGAGTTTTCTCCATTTATGATGAAAGCCGCTGCCGATCAGGCTTTTTGCGATGGGCTTAACTGGATTTGCTTCCACACGTTTACACATCGTCCATCAGTTACCGATGTGCCAGGTTTAACCCATAGTGCGGGAACTCATTTCGACCGCACCAACACCTGGTGGAATCAATCGGCTCCTTTTGTTGATTATCTTTCACGCTGCTCATTCATGCTACAACAAGGTTTGTTTGCCGCCGATGTGCTGTTTTATAACGGACATGACTTGCGATCGGGAGGAGATGCATTTGTATGGGAAGATGGAATGAAAAACCCACCCGTGAGTTTGGGCGCTGGGTACGACTACGACAGATGTAATGAGGAGGTTTTGTTAAACAGACTTAGCTTTCAGAATGGAAAGTTGGTGTTACCCGATGGCATGAACTACAAGGTTTTGGCTGTTGATGAAAAAACACCGGTTTCATTAAATGCGCTGAAAAAGATGGTAAACTTGGTTGAACAGGGAGCAACAGTTGTGGGCAAAATAGAAACCTCAATGTTGAGCAATGCTGATGATGCAGTTGAGTATCAAAATCTGATAAAGCGTGTTTGGGGCAATTACGAAAAAGGTGAAAGTAAAATTGGTAAAGGGCAATTTATTTGGAACAAAACCATACGTGAAGTTTTGCAAAATCAAAAAATACTTCCCGATTTTGAATGTTCAGGTTTAAGTGATGTAGGAGTGGTGGATTTCATTCATCGCAAAACAGAAAATACCGACATTTATTACGTTTGCAGCCGCTGGCAGCCGGTTGAGAAAGTGGCATGTACATTCAGGGTGAGCGATAAACAGCCTGAGTTATGGGATCCTGTTACAGGAGAAACACGCATTTTAACCAACTTTAAAGTAGAAAATGGCCGAACTATTATTCCGATGGAGTTTGGACCATGCGGTTCATACTTTGTTGTTTTCAAAGAACCAATATCGGTACAAAATTCGGCTTCAAACTGGCCAACATACAAAACGGTACAGCAAATAAAAGGTGTCTGGGAGTTGAGCTTTGATAAAAAATGGGGCCCGTTCGACTCTGCTCAGGGCAGGCGGCCTGGTGAGTTTGTATTCAATGTACTGCAGGATTGGAGCCTACATGCGAATGATGGAATAAAATATTATTCAGGTACTGCTACTTACCGCACAACCTTTGATTTTGATGCATTGGGTGGAAGTGATGAGCTTTACCTTGATTTAGGAAAAGTACATGAATTGGCACAGGTTAAATTGAATGGAGTTGATTTGGGTGTTGCCTGGACAAAACCATACCGGGTGAACATCACATCGCATATAAAAGCAAAAGGAAACAAGCTGGAAATTGATGTGGTAAACCTATGGCCAAATAGACTGATTGGTGATGAGTTTTTACCCGAAGAAGAGCGGTTTACCCAAACCAATATTCGAAAATTCACAAAATCGACTCAGCTTCTCCCCTCTGGATTAATTGGGCCGGTACAAATCATGACAACAAATAATTATTAATTTTCCCCAATTATGAAGCTACATATTGCGATTCTAATGCTGCTTGTATTCAATATTTCTTCTTGTAAAAAGACGGAAGTAGACTTAATAACAGCTGAACAATATGCCAGTCTGAAAGAGGGTTTTGTTACTCCTCCAGATTCAACAAAGCCCGGGATTTACTGGTATTTTATAAGTGGCCACATTTCAAAAGAAGGCATTACCAGAGATTTGGAAGCCATGCGCGATGTGGGCATAGGTGAGGTTTTTATTGGTGATATTTTTTATGAGCCTCCCATTAATGATAAGTATGGGTTAAGTAACGATACGCCAATGGGAAATACCCCATCGTTAAGTGAAAAATGGTGGGATTGTATGCGCCATGCCATAAGCGAAGGAACCAGGCTAGGAATGAACATTAGTTTTTTTAATTCGCCGGGTTGGAGTCAGTCCGGAGGTCCCTGGGTAAAGGAAGGAGAGGCTATGCGATACTTGACTTATTCCGAGACTATCGTATCTGGCGGTAAGGATTTACTTGTTGGTCTTGCAAAGCCAAAAAAGTTTTTTCAAGATGTATCGGTTTTAGCTTTTCCCGTTAATGATGAAGCTAAAGCTGAGGCTGTAACAATAAACTGCGAGGCTTCATCTGTAGATAAGCTGCTTGATCAAGACAAATCAACGGTATGCACATTTAACAACAAAGCTAAGGAACCAGTGATCTTAGATGTTTCGTTTGATAAATCCATTACGGCACGAAGCATTACTTTGAGTCCAACCAAAATGCCCTTTTTAACCAAAATTGAAGTGCAAGTGCCTGAAAATGGTAAGTATAAAACATTGAAATCTACTTTTTTTGATCATGGGCTAAGTAAAGTAGGCCGTGGACCTATTCCTGATGGCGATATGATTATTGCTCTTGATAATATTGTGTCAAATAAATTCAGAATTATACTCAATGAGGTTCCAGCTGATTTTGAGCTAACAGAATTAGGAATTTCCGAAGAATTTAAAATTGAGCATGCAACTGAAAAATGGCTGAATAAGATGGCCAACAAGGGAACACCTGCTTGGGAGGTGTTTCAATGGGAAACACCCGAATACACCTCGCAAAAGGAGGTATTGAACACTGATGAAATAGTAAACCTTACGGGAAATTTTGATGGCAATGTGCTAAAATGGGATAATGCACCGATGGGAAAGTGGAAAATATTGCGCATTGGGATGACCACCACAGGGCAAACCAACAGACCTGCAACCCCATCAGCTCGTGGACTTGAAGTGGACAAATTAAGTAGAAAAGCTTTGCGCTCGCACTTTGATGCTTATATGGGAAAATTGATAAAATCCATGAAACCAGAAGAGCGAAAATCTCTAAAACGAGTCATCGCGGATAGTTACGAAACAGGCCCTCAAAATTGGACAGATGACATGAAGGAGTCTTTTGAACAAGTGTATGGTTACGACCCAACACCTTGGTTGGCCACTTTGACGGGAAGCATTGTGAATTCTGCTGAAGAATCCGATCGATTTTTGTGGGATGTACGTCGACTGGTGGCCGATAAGGTGGCCGATGAATATGTGGGCGGGCTAAGGGATATTTGCGAAGAATATGGCATTTCCATGTGGCTTGAGAATTATGGCCACTTTGGTTTTCCATCGGAGTTTTTGAAGTATGGTGGTCGCGCTGACGAAGTTGGTGGCGAATTTTGGGTGCACCGTCAGGGGAGTGAGTGTCGTTTAGCCGCATCTGCAAGCCATACCTATGGAAAAAATCGAGTTTATGCCGAATCCTATACTTCCCGGGAAATTCCTTACACCGTGGATCCATCAAGGCTGAAGAAATCAGGAGACTGGAGTTATTCGCAAGGAGTGAATCAGGGAATACTGCATGTGTACATTCACCAACCTTACACTGATAAATTCCCTGGTGTAAATACTTGGTTTGGAACCGAATTTAATAGAAACAACACCTGGTTTGCACAAAGTAAAGAATGGATCACCTACCTACGCCGAAACTATTTTCTATTGCAACAGGGCAGGCATGTTGCCGATGTCTGCTTTTTTATTGGTGAAGAATCACCCAAAATGAACGGTTGGGTGGATCCCAATCTATCGGCAGGTTATCAATACGATTTTATCAATGCCGAAATTATCATGGAACAAACCGAAGTGCAAAACGGAAGGCTTGTTTTACAGAGCGGGGCAAGTTATGGGGCTTTGGTATTACCCCCTTGGAACACAATGCGTCCAGAGGTTTTGGCAAAGCTAAAACATTTGGTAGAGCAGGGAGCTACGTTGATAGGAATGCCTCCGGAGAAATCTCCAAGTCTTCAGGATTACCCAAATTGTGATGCTAAGGTACAGCAAATAGTGGAGGAATTATGGGGTGAAGTATCCCCAAATTCTAAGGAATTTTTACATCATAAACTAGGCAAGGGCAATGTGTATTGCAATGGAAATGTCAATGAGATCCTTGAAAAACATGGGGTGTATAAAAACTTGATTTATCCTGAAGAAATCGACATTAAATGGGTACACCGAAAGCTAAAGGATGTTGATATTTATTTTATAACCAATCAAGGGGATACCAAGGTATCCTTTGATGCTTCTTTCAGAGTAGTTGGAAAAAGCCCCGAACTTTGGTCTGCACTTGATGCTACATCTCGTAAGTTGCCCATGTACAGCAATGAAGGTGATCGAACTATTGTGCCCTTACATTTAAATGTGCACGAAAGCTACTTTATTGTTTTCAGAGGGGAAGGTCACGGGCAAAAGGAAGACCTTTCCGTAGCGTCAAACTTTGAGATGCTAAAACCATTGAAGCAGCTGGATACCTTATGGGATATCCAGTTTAAAAACGAATGGTTGGGAACCGATTTCACACTTGAAAAACAAAGGTTATTTGACTGGACTACTTCCTCAAACGAAAACATTAAATATTTTTCGGGAACAGCTTCATATACCACTTCTTTTGAATTAAGCGAAGCGGAGACAAAACAATCTTTATCTATCGATTTTGAAAAAATGGGCACTATAGCCACCGTAAAACTAAATGGAAAGGAACTCGGCACAATTTGGACTACACCCTACCGTATTTCGATTTCACATGCTGTGAAGTCAGGAACAAATGTGCTGGAAGTGGATGTGACCAATAATTGGATCAATCAAATGTTGTATCAGAATAAGAAACCACAATACAAACGCAAAACCTGGGAGCTGGTTCATGCTCTTGAAAAAATGCCCAATACCGAAATAATGTCTTCTGGTATTTGGGGTAAAGTCTGGATATCAACTAAAAATGACAAATAAACTATATGATGAATAATCGAGTAGTTAAAGAGAAATTAGTGACATCGCTTACCAAAACCATCCTTGTAACCTTGTTACTGGGTTTGTTTCTGTCAGATTTAGAGGCTCAAACCCCATCACTCGAACAGAATTTTAAGAACCCTCCACCAACGGCAAAAGCCGGTACCATATGGTTTTGGATAAACGGAAATGTGACCAGAACGGGTATAACCGCCGATCTGGAAGCGATGAAAAAGACAGGTATACAAGGGGCCATAATTTTTAATGTCAGTTTAGGGCATCCCAAAGGTGCTGTATCTTATCTAAGTCCGGAATGGCTGGAACTCTTTAATTATGCAGCTTTGGAAGCTAAACGTTTGGGACTTGAACTTGGCTTCCATAATGGCGCTGGTTGGTCATCATCTGGCGGCCCTTCTATTACTCCGGAATATGCCATGCAAGAACTGGTTTTTTCCAAAACCATACATCAAGGAGACCAAGTATTCAAAGGTAAGTTGTCACAGCCAGATACGCACTTAGGTTACTACAAAGATATTGCGATACTCGCCTTCCCAAATCCCAAAAGCAAAGAGCGCATCGATGAGTTGGATATAAAAAGCCTTTCTCATAAAGTGCGTAATCATTTAGCACCCGATGACAAGTCTGTTTCTGCTTCGGCAGTAATAAAAAAATCAGATATCATTGATTTGACATCGAAGCTTACCAATGATGGTTTTTTAGAATGGAATGCACCTGCAGGAGAGTGGGTTATTTTACGACTTGGACATACGCCAACTGGTGAGATGAATCGTTTTCCCAGTGATGGCGGACGAGGTTTGGAATGTGATAAAATGAATAGGCAGGCCGTTGATCAATTCTGGGAAGAAGGGATTATGCCCATAGTTAACAGACTGGACACGCTAATCGGATCTGTAGTCACAAGATGTCATATTGATAGTTATGAGGTAGGTACAACCAACTGGACTTCGGGTTTTGCCAATGAATTCAAAAGGCTTCGTTCTTACGATTGTCAATCGTATTTGCCTACTCTGACAGGCTATTACGTAGAAAGTGGTGAAGAAACAGAACGGTTTCTTTGGGACTTCCGTCGTACCATTGGCGATTTAATTGCAAAAAATTATTACGGGCGTTTTAGTGAGCTTAGCCATCAACATGGAATGATTTTTTCGACTGAACCCTATTGGGGACCGTTCGATAACATGCAAGTGGGCGAAACTGCAGATGTGGTTATGTCTGAGTTTTGGAGCGGAAATCTGGCGTTTTTCGATTCTCCCAAATTTGTAGCTTCCATTGCCAAATTAAATGGGAGTCCGATTGCTGAAGCGGAAGCCTTTACCGATGCGGGTGGATGGCATCAGCATCCTGGTGCACTCAAAACTATGGGGGACTTAGCTTGGGCTCAAGGCATCAATCGTTTTGTTTTTCATTGTTATGTGCATCAGCCCTGGGATGTGGGCCCCGGATTGACATTACAAAGTTTTGGTATTGATTTTAACCGTTTAAACACTTGGTGGGATCAAGGCAAACCTTTTATCGACTATATCAGTCGAGGTCAATTTCTGCTTCAACAGGGCACATCCGTAGCCGATGTTTTAGTATTTACAGGTGAAGCATCACCTAATGATGCCTTATTGATGCCAGAAATAAAAGCCTTAGGGTATGATTATGATGTGATTGGCTCCAATAAAATAAGCTCATTATCTGTAAATAAAGGTTTGATATGTACCTCGCTTGGGGATCAATATCAAGCTCTGGTACTCCCCTCAACCTCTTGGATGACACCGGAAACACTTGCAAAAATAGAAGAGTTGGCCAATGGTGGAGCAATTATCCTTGGCGCTAAACCACAAAAATCCCCAAGTCTTCAAAATTATCCTAAGTGTGATGAAAGCGTGGCACAAATGGCTGACAAATTATGGGATACAGGACTTATAAAAGAGAACTCAATTGTAGATTTTCTAAAAAATGGAGCGCTGCCTCCTGATTTTTCAATTGAGCATGGAAGTAGTGAATCCTTCGATTATATACACCGAAAAACCGAAGACGCTGATATTTATTTTGTGGTAAACTCAAGAAAGGAACATCAGAAATTAGCGTGTCGTTTTCGTGTATCAGGAAAGCAACCCGAACTATGGAATGCAGAAACGGGAGAAATAACAAAGGCTGCGGTATGGCAGGATAATGGCGACGGTACTACCACAGTATCCATACCGTTTGAGTCGCAAGGCTCTGTATTTGTGGTTTTTAGAAAACCAGTATCTTCAAGTATACACATTACAAGTGCGGCAATGGAGCTTCAAGAGCCAATAGTAGATCCCCTTCCAGGCTTGAAAATTATAAAAGCCGAATATGGGACGTTTTTACCCGACGGCTTGGTGGATGTTACAGAAGTTGTTGCAAACCATATTCAAAATAATAGATTGCATTTACAGGCAACCCGAGAACTTTCCAAGGGCGACCCTGCACCGGGTTACAAAAAGGAATTACGTATTCAATACAAAATTGGAGATGTCATTCTGGAAAAAAATGCCATGGAAAAAGAATGGCTGGAAATTGATGCTGCTGATAGCGGGAAATTAGAAATCCTGAAAGCCGTGTTTGGAAAATTTGAAAGAGGAATCGCTGGTATTCCTCCAAATAATCCGGTTTACGATGTTACAGCGAAAGTAAAATCGATGGTTGCGTCAGGAGTGTTCGAAATTCCGGTAAACGACAGTTTTTTTGAAGGAAAAGATATAAAAACAAAGAAAACCTTGCGCCTCGTTTATGCTACTAATGGCGAGGAGAAAACAATATCTGTTTCGAATGGAGGCACATTTAAATTGACACAAGCTACACCGGAATCAAAAGTAATATACGAAGATGGGAATGTAAATTGGGTAACACCCTATGCTGGTGATATTACCTATCGTTCTTCCGCAGGAAAAACAAAATCACTAAAGGTAGAATCTGTTCCTGAACCTATTGAGTTGACTGGAGACTGGCATGTGAGTTTTCCTGTAAAAAATGGAGCAACTGTAAATGCAACTTTCAATAAACTAGATTCGTGGACAGCATCATCAAACGATGATATTCGTTTTTTTTCGGGTACAGCAAGCTATAAAAAACGGTTCAATGTTCCTGCGCATCTTCTTAAAGCTGGCTATTCTTTACAGTTAGATTTGGGCAGTGTTAAGGAAATTGCTGAAGTATTTGTAAATGGTAAAAATCTGGGTGTATTATGGAAAGCACCCTTCAGAATTAATATTGATGATGTGGTTGCAGAAGGTACAAATACCTTGGAAGTAAAAATCACCAACCTTTGGCCAAACAGACTGATTGGCGATGAACAATTAGCTCAGGATTATGAACGCGAAGGACCCAATGTAAAGCAATGGCCCGAGTGGCTACTAAATAATACAGACCGCCCAACTGAACGTGTCACTTTTGCTGCGTTTAAACATTGGCATAAAGATTCTGAACTTCTGCCATCGGGTTTATTGGGGCCAGTGAAAATTGTGGTTTCTAAAGTAAAAGAATTGAAGTAGTGTAAAATGAAGTATGGGTTGATATTACTTCGGTTTTAAAAAACAAGGGCCATCGCACCATTGTGCTATTGGTGTAGGGCATATTGCTGATAAAATAGATACGTTAGGTAAGTTGTTGAATTTAAAAACGGTTAGAATTTGTGAGTATGTTTTTATAAAAAAAATCTATGATTATACGCTTTTCTACCCCTACAGTACAAAATGAAGGAATATTATATTTCAAGATGATATCCACCGATTAATCTGTGTTTATCCTGTTCATCCCTGCCTGCGGCAGGCAGGTGTGGTTAATAATTACGGATTTAGAAGTTACTGGTACAATAGCGTATAATCAGAAAAAAAATCAATTTAAAGAACAGTTTTATTAATATTTATTAATTATAAAAAAATGAAGCGAATAATACCTGTAATTTTAATATTACTATTTAATTGGGCATGTACTAGTAAAGAAGATTCAGAAGTTCCAAACATAATTATCATAAATATTGATGATATGGGTTGGAAAGATGTTGGTTTTATGGGTAGCAAATACTATGAAACACCTAATATAGATTATCTGTCAAGTTTAGGTATGGTATTTACAAATGGCTATGCATCTGCATCAAATTGTGCGCCTAGTAGAGCCTGTTTAATGACAGGGCAATGGACACCACGTCATGGCATTTATACTGTTAGTCCTTCTACCCGAGGAAATTCAGAGGACAGGAAACTAATTCCTATAGAAAACACGCATACATTGCCTTTAAAGCATAAAATTTTACCAAAAGTTTTACATGAGAATGGCTATGTAACGTGTCATGCAGGAAAGTGGCATTTAAGTGATAATCCTTTAGAATATGGTTTTGATGTAAATATTGGAGGCGGTCATAATGGTCTTCCCAAGAGTTATTACCCGCCTTATAAAAATGTAACTATTAAAGGAGGTTCAGATAAATACTTAACAGATGCCATAATGGAAAAAGCCATACAGTTTGTTGATACAGTTCAAAAGCCATTTTATCTTAATTATTCGCCTTACGCTGTCCATGTGCCTATAATGGCAGTAGACAGTATTGTGCCCAAATATGAAAAAAAATCACCCTGGAATGGCCAGGGAAATGCTGAATACGCTTCCATGGTGGATAACCTAGATAGAAATATAGGGATGCTCATTAATAAATTAAAAGAAAGAGGGCTTTTTGATAATACACTTATAGTTTTTACCTCGGATAATGGAGGTTTGTACGGGATTACCAAACAAAAGCCTTTAAGGGCAGGAAAGGGAAGTTACTATGAAGGTGGCATTCGAGTGCCTTTTTTCTTTGTATTTAACAATAAGATTGGTTCAAATCTTAAAAGTGATGCGCCTATAACTAATCTGGATATTTTTCCAACTATTTTAGATTATGCAGGAATTAAGGATAGTACATTAGGATTAGATGGTAACAGTTTAAAGTCAGTCCTTGAAGGAGAACAGGAAATGCTAGAACGTGCATTATTCTGGCATTTTCCCATTTATTTGGAGGCTTATAATGTTAATGATAACGAAAATCGGGATGCGTTGTTTAGAACGCGTCCAGGGTCTGTAATAAGAAAAGGAGATTGGAAGCTTCACTATTATTTCGAAGATGATGATGTTGAACTATATAATTTATCTGAAGATGTTGGGGAAAGTAAAAATCTTGCTGAAACTAACCCTGAAAAAACAGAGGAGATGTTAATGCTTTTAAAGAAATGGTGGAAAGATACCGTTGCACCCATTCCAAAAACGAAAAACCCAGAATATATAAATTAAATTTATGGTTATTGTTTCACTCCTTGGGTGGTGTGGCTGCAGGTAGTTTTTTCATGCAGTTTTTGGGAAGGTGAAGGAAGTTTCTCATTTGGTGTTATAAAGTAGGTGATTTTAAGCCGAACATTGAATGGTTGTGGGAAATTATAAAATCTACCGAACTGGTTCATCTTTTTTTGTGAACCTAGTATGAGGCAGGATGGTCTTTATCCTCATAATG
>NZ_BAAHAP010000101.1:0-17832 GCF_054777495.1 Echinicola sediminis
CCTTCAGCATCATAGTTTTTAGTGATGATATCTTCTCCTTCACCAAATTTCACCTTGTAGATGACATTACCTTCATCATCGGTTAACTGGTATGCTTTGTAGATGGTAAGGTCCTTGGTCGTTTCGCCCTCCTCAATGCTGTCTTTGACCGCTTGAGGCAAATCTTCCGGCAAAATCTCTATCTTATCTTGAAGCACCTGGCTTACCCGCTCCTCTAATAGAACCGGTGAAGCTTGTACTTCCAGCAGGGTAAATGCCCCAAAGGCAATGATTATAGCTAACTTTTTCATGGGCATTGGTTTTTAGGGTTATAATTCGAGTATGTTTCCTTTATCATCAAAGGAAACAATCACCTCTTCGCTGTCTTCGGTAATAAAAGTCAGGTCATAGTAACGTGTTTCTCCTTTGGTAACCATCTGAACGGTCTCCAGCTTCAGCATGGACAGTAAAGAGTCCTTACTGATGTAAACTGTGACATCCTCAGGTAGGTCCCCGATGCTTATTTCTTTTTTTTCCAAGTCCCCGTCGTCCAGTTCTTGGTCCATGCTATCCATTTGGGGCATTTCCTCTCTCATGGCCGCCTCCCCATCTTGTTGTGTTTCTGCAGCCCCCCTATTCTCCTGGCATGCCACCAATAGAAATAATGGCATTCCCAGTATTAACAATAGCTTTTTCATGGTTTAGTAAAATATACTAGTTGGTTTAATTTCTGCTTTTGTTCTGTAATCCGATTCTCCCATTTGGTTTTTCAGATGGACTCCCATCATCCCCACTAAAACCATGATCAGTATCATGATCGCCGACAACATCACGAGAATCAACTTCTTGATTTCTGTTATTTTATTCATACCCTTACTATGAAATCAGAAGTCATGCCACCCTGAAAAGCGGGTTCTTTAGGCCTATTCCCCTCTTAATAAGAACAAAAATGTAGCACTTTTACCCAATTTGTGGAACAAATCAAATAGCCCTGTACAAATAGAAATGACGGTGGACAGCTTATATAATCTTTTTACCGATCTACCATAGAGATGTCCAGTTTAGGTTTTGGACAACCAATAAACCAAGAATATCGCCCTCACCATAAAGACATAACCAATTGATTTTCCGATATTTACTAATAAACTTAAATACATTTGTCAAACCTAAATCATAAACACATCATGAAAAGACAACTGCTAATTATTCTGGTTGCGCTACTGGTGACTGTCAGTACCTATGGCCAGGCAAGGATAAAACCGGCGATTGGACTGACCGTCTCCAATGTGACACAAGATCCGGCAACAGGTGAATCACAAGCCCAAGTAGGCTACCAACTCGGGGCCAGCTTTCCAATTGGCTCAATATTTTATGTGGAACCAGGACTTTTCTTTGTAAAAAAGAGCATCGGGTTTACGTCAAGTTCTGCTTCAAGTGAGGATATTGACCTAAATATGCATGGGCTGAGGATTCCCCTAGTCTTGGGGCATCACCTTATTGGAACCAATGACAGTTTCTTTGCCCTGCGTATTTTCGGAGGAGGATCAAGTTTTATCCTTTCGGGAGTCAAAACGGAAGGTGCTGACAAGGATGATTTCAAATCCCCCTCATGGGGAATGTTTGTGGGAACAGGAGCCAATATCAGTTTCCTTTTTGTAGACATCAAATACGAATGGTCTGTAACAGATGCATCGGATTTGGAGAACTTCGATGTGGGCAAGACCAAATCATTCTTCGCCAACGCCGGAATAAGGTTGGAGCTTTAGCCAGAAATATCCAAAGTCCTACTTGTATGACTCCCCATTATGGTAAAGAGTTTTATTAACTTAATAAATACCCTATGGCCACTTCATAAAAAAGCCCGGCCCACCTGGACCGGGCCTAAGTTTGTCAACAATAAACCCATTCTGAATCATAAACGGTGAATTACTCCAAAAAATTCTTTTGCACCATCAATATTTTCGGAACCATCCTCTTTTTGTCAAAAAAATAAATAATACTAAAAAAAGCACGGCCCACCTGGACCGCGCTTATTGCTAAAATAAACCCATTTTTCTATTGACCGTTGTTCTTTTTTAACGCTCTTTTAATTTTCAAAATTGTGCAATCCCTCCAGCAGATATTGATGGTATTGGTCCACATCATAGATGGCTCCCACCGGCTTCTGCAGGGGCTGCTCCCCTTCTCCCATCACCACATAGTAGGGCTGTGAATTGGAATTGAAGTTTACTGCCTGAAAATCGGACCATTTGTTACCGATGGTTTTGATGGTTTTGCCACTGAAGCTGGACACCTTCCATTCAGACTCCGGTAATTCCGTTTTGTCATCCACATAAAGCTGGATCAGCACATAATCGTTTTTCAGGGTTTCCAGCACCTTTGGATCCGACCAAACACTTGCCTCCATCTTACGGCAATTGACACAGGCATGCCCTGTAAAATCAATCAATACCGGCTTGTCCACTTTTTGGGCGTAAGCCATACCTTCTTCATAATCGAAAAAGGGCTCCAGGTTCAAAGGAGCATGAAAAATATCATCATACTTTCTAGAGGGCCTTTCAGATTTTTGTCCGGAGAATCCATCTCCCAAAGAGGCCGTATAAAGATCAAAATCCTGGGTATGCTGAGGAGGCAAGAAAGCCGAGATGGCTTTCAAAGGCGCGCCCCAAAGTCCAGGGATCATATAAATGGTAAAGGAAATAACGATCACACTCAGAAAAATCCGTGGCGTGGAAAGGTATTTCAACTCACTGTCATGGGCAAACTTGATCTTGCCCAGAAGATAAAGTCCCATCAATCCAAAGATCACAATCCAAAGTGTCAAGAAAACCTCACGGTCAAAGATGTCCCAATGGTAGGCCAAATCCACGTTGGAGAGGAACTTCATCGCCAAGGCCAGTTCCAAAAAGCCCAAAACCACTTTTACACTGTTCAGCCAGCCTCCCGACTTGGGCAGTGAATTCATCCATGAAGGGAATATGGCAAACAGGGAAAATGGAATCGCCAGAGCCACAGAGAAGCCCAGCATTCCCATAGCAGGTCCCAAATATGCCCCTGTACTTGCTGCCTGCACCAACAGGGTCCCGATAATCGGACCGGTACAGGAAAAGGACACAATGGATAAGGTAGCTGCCATAAAGAACAGGCCCAATAACCCTCCCTTGTCGGATTTGCTGTCCAACTTATTGGACCAGCTATGGGGCAAGGTCAGCTCGAAAGCCCCAAAGAAGGAAGCTGCAAACACCACTAACAACAGGAAGAAAAGAAAATTGAAAATCCCATTGGTGGACAGGGCATTCAGGGCATCGGCCCCGAAAATAATGGTGATGACCATGCCCAGGGCCACATAAATGACGATGATGGAAAGCCCGTAAAACATGGCCTTGGAGATCCCGGAGGCCTTACTCTCTGACTGTTTGGTAAAATAGCTGATGGTCAGTGGGAGCATGGGAAAAATGCAGGGCATCAGCAAGGCTGCAAAACCTCCCAATAATCCCGCAATAAAAATCCCCCATATAGAACTGCTGTTTTGATCCTCTGAAGAAGACCTATCGGGAGCAGTGGCTGTGACTATATTACTTTTTTCAACCTCTTTTCCATGTGGTTCACTTTCCTTCACCGCTGCTGCAGCGGCTTCATGTTCTTTATTTTCAGCTTTCTCAGGCTGACGGAACTCTTTTTTTTCGGTAATATTCTCAGGGATACTTTCTTCCTTCTTTTGAGTCTTCTCTTCACGCTGAGGAGTGGCTTCTGCCTTCTTGGCTTCAGGCTTATCTGCCGTCGGTTTCTCCTTTGTTTCTTCCGCCAAGACGGGCTTGACTTCAGTTTTCTTCACCTTAGCCGTAAAAGGGATCGATAGCTCCACTTGATTTGGCGGAAGACACTGTGTATCGTCACAGACCATAAACTCCACTGTAGCCAGGACCTCACCTTTGCCCTCTTTCGCCTCAATGGTTTGTTTAAAGACTGCCTTATCACTAAAATAGCTGACATCCATCAAAAACATGTCGTCATAGTTGGTGGTGGCCTTGGTGAGCTCGTCCACCTCCCCCTTAAGGACAAAAGCATCAGAAGAATTAAGGGTGAAGCTCGTGGGAACGGGACCTCCCTCCTCAATATGCTGGCTGTACAGGTGCCAACCTGCTTCAATCTCTGCAGTGATGATCAGTTCCACCAGGCCATTATCAAGTGCTTTGCTTTCAGCGGACCAGCTTACAGGCTCCAAAATCTGCGCCTGCGCCGAAAAAATAGCCGCGCAACAGAGAAAAATGATGGATAATACGTTCTTCATTGTTTTTGTGTTTTAAATTATTTCGCCCTGGGTACCGGCTTAAAACTGGTCAACTCCACTTCCGTGCTCAGGTATCCGGCCTTTACAGGTTCTTCTTTTACCAAATCCGTACTGAGATACTTCTTGTTACTGTCGGCAAATACCGTTACTACGTTAGTCTCAGTTCCCATTTTTTGCTGGAGTTTGATCGCTGCGATCAGGTTGGCTCCTGAGGAAATCCCTACGGCCAAGCCAAGGGTTTTCGCCAGCTTTTGGGCCATGAGTATGGCATCCCCGTCATTGACCTGCACCACCTCATCCATTTCATCCAACTTGACGATGCTGGGGATAAACTCATCGGAGATTCCCTGTATCCTATGGCTTCCCACCTTATAGCCCGTGGTCAAAGTCGGTGATTCGGCAGGCTCCATCGGATGGATTTTTGTAGTAGGCCTTACTGCTTTCAGGTAACGGCCCACTCCTCCCACGGTCCCCCCTGTACCGACGCCGGCCACAAATACATCCACCTGCTTTCCAATATGGCCCAGCTGCTTGATGATTTCTGGGGCCGTGGTCTTTTGGTGCGCCTCCAGGTTATAGCTGTTATCAAACTGCCTGGGCAAAAACACATTGGGGTCTTGGGCGCCCATTTCTTCGGCCATGGCTATACTTCTCAAAAAGCCTCCCTCTTCCTTGCTCACCAAAATAATTTCTGCCCCAAGTGATCGGATAATATCCACCCTTTCCTTGCTCAGCCAATTGGGCATGATGATCCTTACAGGATGTCCCAGACTTCGGCCTATCGCCGCAAAGGCTATCCCTGTATTGCCGGAAGTAGCTTCCACAATGGTGTCTCCTTCTTTGATCTTCCCGGTCTCATAAGCCTTCTGGATGGTGTAAAGGGCCATACGGTCCTTGATGCTCCCGGTCAAATTATAATGCTCGCACTTTACATAAATTTTTCCGTTCTTTCCCTCATAGGAATAGGCCAGTTCGATCATTGGGGTATTGCCTACCATTGCCCACAACTCTGCGATCTTCAGGCAAGGAAGGCATTCTTTTTGGTTCAGCTCTTCTACAGTTATATTCATGCGGTATGGGTAATATATTCTAAGGATAATTAAAACAGTGCCATTCACCAGCACTGCCACTTTACTTTATTTTTTTAGGAGTTCTACCAATTGCTTCTTAAGCTCCGGCTGTGAAGGCCGCATGGCATTATCACTTACAATGAAACCATTCTTGTCGAAAATCATAAAACGCGGAATGCCCTTAATTTCATAATTCTTCACCATTTCAGAATCCCATGCCTTGTCAGCGATCAATTGAATCCCGCCCAGTTCCTTATCGGCTACAAAATTTTTCCATTTTGCCCGGTCTTTTTCCTCATCGATGGATATGCTCACAAAGGCAATATCTTCACCATGCAGCTCTTCTTCCAGCTCCTTCAGATAAGGAATTTGTTTGATACATGGCCCACACCAAGTAGCCCACATGTCCACATAAACCACTTTCCCCCTCAATGACTCAAAACTCACCATATTACCATTGATATCCTCGTACTCAAAGTTAAAACCCAGCTTCCCATCAGAGGCGGTCATTTCCTGATCCAACTTGAACAGAAGTGATTTGCTTTGCTCGGAAATCATGTGGGGACGGGCATCCTTTACAAACGTCTTATAATGGTTGGATTTCAACCCTTTAAAATCCAAAACACTTCTTAAGTAAACATCCCTCAACTGAGGATCCTCTATGCTGGAAATAGAATGCTGTACATAAAACTGGCTTTTCTTCCTCTTCCCAAATACCCATTGGTAATGCTGCAAATAACCCTTCATATAAGCTTTACCGTTCCACAACTTAAGGATATTCGGATCGGTAAACTTCACCTCTCTCTCATACTGCTTATACAAATCCCTATAATCTTCCACATTGGCCGACTGTGCCCTTGGAATCATCCAAAAGGCATAGAGTTGCTGTTCCACATCTGTCTGAATGGCCAAACCCATCAGTTTATTAAAATCGGGGTCTTTGGTGTTAAGCTCCCCCTTCAACTCCTCAGCCTTTGGCATAATTTTCTGTTCCATAAGTGGGAAGAAATCCTTAAAGCTCATCCTTGGTTCCCGGTTAATCTTTAGTGCCGGTTCGATGGTTTTATTCCATTCTACCACCAGTCGGTTAGGTCCCACCTCTTTTCCGCTTAGCACATAATCTTCCTCAGAAACATCCAGATCCAGTTCCAATCCGTTTCGCAAATAAACGCGGAGCAATTGTCCGTACCCTGGAATCCTGATATGATAGAATCCGGGTTCAGAAATAGCTACCATAAATCCAAACATCCCATTCTCCCCCAACCGTGTGGACGAAAAATCCGCTAACTCCCCTTCTTGTGAATTCTGAAGTTTAATAATTCCGGATTTGGCTGCAAAATTTACTTTCCCCCTAATAATCGCAAATTCTTCCTTTTCTGAAGCAAATGCCGTAAGTTGAAGTAATACAAGACAGGTAATAAATAAGGTATTGATAATCTTCATTCTAGTATTTTTAATGGTTTAGAATCAATTAAAGTTTTTTGGGCAGGTTTAATTGCATGGTTTGTGTTTCTGAAGCAATCCTGAAAATCAGCTCATCCTTTTCTGAATTTAGAAGCTGATATCTAACTCCTTCCTTTTTAATATCCTCGGGGGAATACCCCTCAATCATTAAAACCTTGTCTCCAGCCTTAATTCCTTCAATATCTGGCTGAGACCCTTTCACTACTTGTTTCACTATTAACTCCCCCGATAAATCATAATTCAGGAACATTCCTCCCAATACAAACTCAAATGGATTGGTAAATGATTGATTGGGTTCAAGATAAATGCGCTTGTGGAGTGCATCAATGGTGAAATTAAAGCGGCTAATAATGTTGATCCCCAAGGATCCGGCATTTTTAATCCGGTCATCCCTCCCTTCTACTTCTTGTTGAAGGCTGACTATAAAGTTTTCCAGCTCCCTATCCCCCAGCTGTAAGCGGGTCAATTCCCCTAAAAGAGTCGGTGTCACCAGCCCCATACTGATATTGTTGGAATGCGCCACAGCATCAAACCCTTCTGTCAATTGATTTGCCCCCACAAAGGGGCCAAACAAAATCATATTATATCCTGCTCCAGTATCAAAAATAAGATCTGCCTTTACCTCCTTCTTCTCTTTAGCTCCAAAGGTCAACATCGCATCAATTACCGGAAGTCCGGTTCCATAGTTAAAGGGTAATGCTGTGGAATTTGGAGAAGCGTTATAGGAGTTAAAATCATACAGTTCAATGACTTTTTGATCAAAATCAACACTGGTGGTAAAGTTCCTTAAAATATTCCCTCCAATCAATCCGTCTTCCTTACGCTCCTGCCCTGGAAAAACCACTACACTTTGATTCTTTAAGGTAATATTTTCGGCAATATGCAATGTATTGCCTCTAGAGAGTTTTACGTTAGTACTCCCCCCCACCACGCTGGTTCTTTTTTCCTCGAAGTTGCCAATACCTACTTTTTTTGCTGCTTGGGGACTTAATCCAATTCCGTCTGCCCCTGTATCAAACAACATTGTAAGGGGGACTGAAGAATCATTCAATCTGATTTCAATATGGATTTTTCCTTCTACGATCTCAAAAGGCAGGCTAGCTATGAGCCCTTTATCAGAGACCCTATTCACCCCATATATCAAATCAAAAACCCCAACATATTTAATTTTTTGATTCGCATCAAAACCTATTTGACTTGCTATTTCTTTTCCATTTTCCAGCCTAAAAATTACAGGAACCAGGGTATTGCCATTTCGGTCCTTACTAGGCTCTCCCTCTCTATGGATTTCCTGGATTGCCGGGTAATTTGCCACAATACTTTTCAGCAACCTTTCCTTCATTTGGTAGTGGTACACCCCTATGGAAAAATCGTCGGCAATGATTTCTTTCATCAGAGCATAATCCCTCATTTGTATCGCTTGCTGCAGGTGGTAAATTTGCTGGTCTATGGTCTTCTCACTTTTTTCATTTCCAAAAGCCAAAGTCACCAGGCTCAGCAATATCAAGGTCAAAGCAAATCCCTTCTTCATCTCACTTCTTGCGGTTTTAGCATAAGCTCTCATCGCCACATTTATTCCAAGGTAAACCATTGATTTATTAGCAATTAACTATTGAACAGAATCGATTGAATTCACAAAAAAGTAGTGGGCCCTCTCCGTATGAAAGGGCACTCACTAAATCAAACCAAATAAATATGAATTTTTACCTTTCCTTGTACACCACACTTTTGATTTTGGCAAATCCCTCGAAACTGTGATTAAGGGTGATTTGTCCGTTTACCGGAGGCACATCATAAAATTCCAGACTTCCACTTTCTCCTTCTGGCTTGGCGCTATCATTTACTCCTACGATGAGCTGATTAAAGTAATCTGCAGTATATGATTTGGTGGACTCAAACTCATTGAAGCCTAAATAAGTCACCTCTTTCTCCCCCATGTCCAACATTTCAATGGCTTCCTGCTTATTGAAATCATATTCATAAACTTTATTTCCAATATTGAAGAATAAATAGCCAAATGCCGGGTGGATGCAGAAGTTTTCCGCATTTTCAAACCCTTCTAGCGCTACTGGAGTAAAATAGCTTTTATTTTGATTTCTATTCCGCTGAGTTATCTTTGCTAGATAATACTGATTGGACACATCATCAAAAAGAACAGCCACTGCCTCCCCACGGTCAAAATGGGAGTAGCCTAAATAAATGAGGTCCATACCAATATCAGAATCAAACCTTCCACCCAATTCTGGTAAAAGAATGCTTTCCGTATCTTGGTTGCCCAAGTGACGAATAAACCGTTGGTTTTCTTCATCAAAATATATCGGATAGGCTATTTCCTGCCAACCTATACTCATGTATTTGGAAGCCCTAAACTGCTGGGCCTCTCCACTGAGTTTGTTAATGGGTGTTCCGAAATAAAGGTTAAACTTTCTGTAATAATAATACACATTGCCATCCGCAACCATATAGGCACTATTGAGTACTCTTCCATTTCTCCAATCATGGTTTCGGTAGATTCCGTCTGCCTTAAAATTTAGGGGGACTCCTATGGCCATTTCAAAACTCAATCGGTATGTATCATCCCAACTTAAATCAGCAGCATCCACTCTGGTGGTTCCGGTTTCTGAGGTAGTAACATAAAGACCGTACACCCCGGGAGCTAATCCATAAGCATAAAGGAATTCAGGTTCCCCTTCCAATTTCAGATCAGAACCCACATAGTCCAATATATTAGGAATCACCCGGTATTCCCCTTCAATTCTTGGAGCCATGTCCAGTCGTGCCTGCCCATTGACATCGCCAAGCACCATCCAACCTTCCGTCACCAAGGTATTTACAATAAGCTCAAATCGGGAGGTAAAATGGACCCCTGATTCTTTGTCGGTAACCTTATAATAGCCATCATAATTACCCGGCTTTAACTTCATAATAAAATCCAGGTCTTTGGTACTGGCAATAGCAGTATAGGACTCGCTTGGTAATACTCCTTTATTGATTACATACCATTCAAAGGAATAATTCTCCAAATTAGCATCTTTATCTAAGGTAAAACTCAAGTCCGGAACTATTTTTAACTCATCTCCTACCAATACGGAGTAATGGTCCTCTATTCCTTCAATACTTACCTCATTGATTTCCTGATAGTCATAATTGCCCAAATCCTCGTAGCAAGAGCCTAACAGGAGCAATAAAGGAATATAAAGTAGTTGTTTTATATTTTTCATACTTAAGTGCTTTTAAATAAGTGATCCCATTTCCATCAATGTACCATCCTCTTCATAGATCGGATTGCCATTGGCTTCCTGCACATCCAGATAACGCTGCATGTATACACCAAAGAATTGGTATTCGGAAACAGAATAAACAGAGCCTAAAGGTTTGGTAAAGGCATAGGGATCGATATCCAATACTTCTGCCATTAACAGGATTTTCTTTACTGAAAAGGTCCCGAAATAGGGAGTAAACCAACCTTTGGGCTGCGTAATAGAACTGGTAAAATGAACAGAAAGGTTAACATGGCTAAGAATTACCTCCCCATTATTGCTTTCCAATTGCTGCATTTTGGTATCGAAATGTTCGTTGGGAAGCAGGTTAAGTCCAAGCATCAAGGTATCTGTTTTACCTTCTTCTGATTTGTATAATCTCACGGGGACATTGGCCACAAACTCTCCCGCTTTTACGATAGGAGCTTCCACTATCTCAAAATCCACTCCATCCTGAGCAGAGGAATTGGCGGATACTTGAATATTAACGGGTCTATCGTAGTCTTTAGCCACGCCCATTACAGCCACTTGAACGTTGATTATCGAGTCTGTAAAATCCTCTCCCATCAAACCAAATGAATACAGCAGGCTATCAGTAACATTCCCGAACACGGAATCCTCTGTTGAACTGAGGAAATAAACATTGTCCTTTTGGTCGTATGTAATCAATTCATCTTCCACACATGCGGTGAACATCCCTAATAGGACCATACATGCGGCTAGTATTATATGTATATTTTTCATAAATTCTTAAGTGGCTTAGTTTCTAAATTCTACCTCTGAGTTGGGCAATGGCACTACATAAGTACTGCTGTTCATCGAAACATTGGCCGAAGAGTGTGAGCCGTTTTCCAGCGAAGCAATTTCTTTTCGCTTATAATAGAAGAACAGCTGTCCTTCACCAAAAAGCTCCTTCTGGTATTCCTTCATGATCTCCTCCTCGATATCCACCCCTTCTTCCAGGGCAGAAAGTCCTCTTTTCTCTCTTACGGTATTCAAGAAGCCCAATGCTTCTGCAGGGCTATCTTCCATCAGAGCTTCTGCAGCGATATAATACATTTCGGAAAGCCTAATCAAAGGCATTACAAACTTAAAAGCAGGGGCACTTCCATCAATATTTTCAGGCTGTTCATACTTATAGAATGTTTTATATGATTTATCTCCACTTTCATTCCAAAAAGAGATATACCTATAATCACCAGCATTATTCTCATACACTTGTTCGAGTCTATTTGACCTTGGAGCCAAAATGGTATTTTCCACCAATGTAGAAGCAAATAAGCCCCTTTGTAGCCCATACATATTTACATTATGAGAGCCAAAAATAATCTCCGGATAGAACACGGTATTTGGGGCACCTGGTTGAGAGAGCACCTCTAAGGGCTCTGTCCATGTAAACCATTCACTTCCATCTTCAATTACTGTTTTGGCTGCTTCTAATGCAGCTTGATACTTACCGGCATACAAATTAACCCTCGCCTGCAAAGCTTTTACAGCATAATAGTTAAATCTGAGATTTCTATATCGGAAAAAAATCTCATTTCCTAGTTCTGGCAAATAATCCAATACTCCTTCAGATCGGATGGGGTCACCAACCAATAACATCTCCGCCTGATTCAAGTCAGCCAAAACCTTTTCTAAAAAGACTTCCCCTGGTAAAAGTTCGGTCGCTTCCTTTGCGGGTTGGCTGTAATAGGGTAAACTCGTAGACGAAACGTCACTTGGCATGGGACCAAATATTCTGTATAGATCGAAATGTAATAATGCTCTCAAACCATACAACTCTCCCTTGGTCCAGTTCATTTCTTCTTTGGGAATGGTATTGGGATAGGTTTCCAATCCTTCCAGGGCTACATTAATATTTAGTATAGTCACAAAAGCATTTGTCCATATTCCGTCAAACCGGGTTTTGACATTTCCACTTTCATAATTATAGACGCTATACTCATAATAGCTATGATCCTGACTACTTAGGTTATACCGCTGTCCCATTGCTTCTATAGTACCAACGGAAAGATCAGAACCATAAAGTCGAGCATTGTTCAGCGATAAATAAATCCCATTAATGGCATTTCTTGTACCTAACTCCGTAGTGAAAACTTGGGATTCCAAAAACTTATCTACCGGTTTCACATCCAAAAAACTCTCACAAGCAGTTGTAAGAAGCAAAACCCCGGCTATCAGATAATGATATATTGTGTTTTTCATTTTATTTCTTTTAGAAGGTGGCAGTTACACTCATAGATACTGTTCTGGCAAAGGGGTAACTTGTTCCCCTTTCAGCCCGCACTGTAGATAACCTAAAGATGTCATTAAGTATAGCCCTAAAACTCAATCTTTGCATACCTAATGTTTGCAACAACTGGCTATTCCTATTCCATCTATAACCAACCGAAATGGATTCCCCTGACAATAGATTTTCCTTTTGAACAAATCTTGATGAAATTGGAGTACTGTCCAATAAACCTATACCTTTAAATTGTGCTACATCCCCTGGTTCTTTCCATCTTTCGGTCAAGGCCCTTCTATCCTGGTTGGATGTTATGCCTGACCTGCTGATGTTTTCTACTTTATTGTAAAGGGCCTTATTGAAAATATCTCCTCCTACTTTATATCTCAGGTAAACCGAAACTAACCAGCCTTTGTAAGACAAATTGGTATTAATAATTCCCTGAGATAAAGGCCTGGAATTACCTACCCTTACTATATCTCCCGGATCATACTGATAGGTAATTTCCCCGTTTTTTTTCATGAAGATTTCTTTTCCCGAAGCAGGATCAATCCCCAAAGACTGGACTGCCCAGATATCATTTGGGCTATAACCGTCCTGATACCTCACCAGGCTATTATTGGCCAGTTCCTCTTCATTTTGATTATTTAAGGTATTTCCAAAGCCATCATATTTCTGATCTACAAAACTCCCCATCCAGCCTATTGTCCAGACAATTTGTTCTTTAGGGCGAAATATTGGTGAATAACGAATATTGGTTTCTAAACCTTTATTATCCATCATTCCCACATTCATGGGATAACCTTTAATTCCTGTAGAGGAAGGTTGATCTATCATTACAATCAAAGGATCAGTAACTTTTCGATAAACATTTACATATCCAGAAAGTCTATTGTTTAAGAAACCAAAATCCATCCCTAAACTAGTTGAAAGTGTTCTCTGCCATTCCAAATCAGGATTCCCTAAAGTTCCTAAAGTGATGCCTTGACCAAAAAGATTGTTGTCAGGCATGAAGTTATAAACTGAAACAGAGGTGATATTCCCAAAGCTTTGATTTCCAGTCACACCGATATTACCTCTCAAACGAAGTGTCTTTACACTACTATTTTTCAAGGAAGGTTCATTGTGCAAATTCCATCCTGCTCCTACCGCCCAAAAAGGAGAGTAGGGATTATTGCTGCCAAAAGCAGTGGAACCATCTAAGCGGTAAGTAGCATCCAGAAGGTAACGTTGGGCATAAGCATAGTTAACACTGGCTAACACATTAACCCTTCTAAAATCTCTATAGGCAGCTGATGGCTTGCTGTTTGGCTGATAGGAAAAGGCAAAGGCAGGATTCCCAATTGCCCCAATTGGAAACCCTACAGCGTCAAATGATTTTCTTTCATTGCTCTGCGATTGGACTTCAGCCCTGAAATTGGCATTAATGGTATGCTTACCCATGACCTTTGAATATACGGCCATGATATTTCCCCTATAGGTAAAATTGGATCTTTGAGCATTATTGTAACGCCCCTTTTCTAATAATCCTGTATTTCTAAATGTTGAATTTTCAGGGCTTATAAAAGCCTCCGATTCCTGCTTGCCCCCCAACAACTGCCCCATGGCCTGAATTCTAAAACTTCTACTGACATTATATCGAACCTGAATGTTGTTCTGAACCTCCAAATTCTTTGAATAATCATATTGGTTTGGTAACAAAGCATTATACAATGGATTTGGCACTCCATCATCAGAAACGGCCAGACCTTGGACAATTCCTTTCTCTAAAAACTGGTCTACCCCTCCATACTCATTGTACTTTCTAAAGTAAGGGTTTGCATTTACAAATGTACTAAAGCTACCATAAGGAGACTCAGTAGCCTTATACCCATTCACAAATAGCTTGTTGCTTATATTCCATTTACCCTTTCTGTATATTAAATCGACTGCTCCTTGCCAAGTTTCCCTGCCAGAGCCTATCATTACCCCTTCTTGATTTCTATAATTGGCAGAAACTCCAAATCTCAATTCATCCGTTCCTCCATCGGCATAAATGGTATGAGAATTGGTAAAGCCCATCTGTACGGGCTCAGAAAGCCAGTATGTATCTACTCCACGCTGTACTTCTGCCAAACGTTGATTATACAGAAGGTCTAACTCTTCTTGTTTTTCTGGATTTACCGAATAATAAGTATATCGGCCAGAAAGTCGCTCAAACTCCAGCTTTTCAGCCGCATTCATCATATTATAATCACTCAGATCCGGAATTTCCATGCGGTAATCCCCCGTATATGAAAGCAGTATCTTACCGGCTTCCGGCTTCTTAGTTTCCACTACGACCACACCGTTGGCGGCATTGGAACCATAAAGTGCTGTAGAAGCGGCATCTTTCAAGATAGTGATGGACTTGATCCTGTTTACATCCAAATCCACAATGGTTCTCAAAGTCGATTCAAAACCGTCCAAAATAAATAAAGGCTGGTTGGGATCAGAACCAAATTCATCGCGTAACTCCGTAGTCGAAATACTGGTCTGCCCCCTTACCTCAATATTCGGAAGGACATTGGGATTCGATCCAAGCTCATTATTTTCAATAATAGCAATGGAAGGATCTAAAGAGCGAATTGCTGTAATCGCATTTCCGTTGGAGACCTGCTTGAGGTCATCGGTATCGAAAGTGGCCGCGGCACCGGTAAAACTTTCCTTGTCCCGCTCTACTACACCGGTCACCACCACTTCATCCAGTCCCGTCACCTTTACCTTCAATTTCACATTGATCTTCCTTTGATTGCCAACTGAAATTTCTTGATGCTCAAATCCAAGCAATCTAAAAATCAATACCGCATCTCCATCAGGAACCAGTACGCGGTAATCTCCGTTGATATCGGTCACATTGGCCTGGTTGGTGCCCTTCAGCTGTACAATTACCCCTGGCAAAGGTTCACCACTTTCGTCCAGCACCTTACCGGTCACCTCTTCCATTTGACGGGCAGCCCTGGCCCTTTCTGGGTTGTTTGGAAAATTTTCGTTTGTTACTGCTTTATGCTTTAGTACAATTGTTTCATCTATTATCTCAAAGGTAAGTGGTGTTGGTTTTAATTGTTTGGTGAGTAGCTCCTCTACAGATATCGAACTTTCCTTTACAGTAAGTTTGTCCACTGGACGAATATCCTCAAGGCTGTAGAAAAACCTGTAATTGGTTTGTTTTTCGATTTCCCTGATCAACTTTTTCAACTCCACATTCTCGTAATTCAAGTCTTTAAGGGTTTGAGAAATGGAGGCCGCCGATAGGTTCACACAGAGGGCGAGTGTTAGAATTGCTGTGAGTTTCATGACTTTGAGCCATAAATATCCCCTTAAGGGATATCCCTTTAAATTTTTCTTCATAAATTGGTAGTGGTTTATTTAACTATAATTTGACCATTTAGAGGGTGGGGATTGTTGCCGCAATCAACACCCTTTCTTTTTTACTTTACAATCAAGGTTCTTCCATTCTTTTCTATTTTTAAGTGATTGGTATGTTCTATAATCTTTAAAACCGGATCCAGTTCTTCATATTTGTTGATATAGCCTTCAAACCGCTGTATTTTCAATTCAGGACGCTCGTAGACAATTTGAAATTCATACCATTTGGCGAGATCATTGAAAATATCTTCCAGAGTGGCTTCCTCAAAGTAATAATAGCCCTCTGTCCAGGCAGTGGCCCTTTTTGCATCAACCTCCAAGACCTCAAATGAATTTACCCCTCTGTCCAAAACTGCTTTTTCATCAGGAGATAAGAGGGCCTTTTCGACCCCGCTCTCATCCAAGATTTTCACTTTTCCCTCGACCAAAACAGTTTCTGCAAAATCATCCCCTTCATAGGAGCGTACACTGAATGAAGTTCCCAGCACCTGAACGGTCATACCGTCCACTTCCACCAAAAAAGGTCGGTTCTCATCCCGCTTTACCTTAAAATAAGCCTCCCCGGATAGCTTTACCACACGTTGGTTTTGGTCAAAGCTTACAGGAAAGACGACCTTACTGAGCGGGTTAAGATACACCTCGGATCCATCAGAAAGTTTAAGGCCGTACTCCTTGCCTATGGGGGTCTCGACGGTGTTCAATACAGCTTCGTCCGAAGGAACATCCTCGCTATAAATCAGTTTCCCCTCTTGCTGGGAAAGCTTTCCTCCTTCCAGCGCCTGCAAGTCCTCCATCATGGCCAGATCCACTTTCTCTCCACTGCTTAAGGTCAACATGGCCCCCTTACTTCCAGGAGCTATCCCCTTCTCCACTTTTTCTTTATTCAAAGAGAAGAAGATAATGCCTATCACCATCGGAATAAAAAGGGCCGCAGCCCACCTTAACCATTGCTGGTTAACGATTTTGGGGGACTTTGCCTTTCCGGCATGCTTGGCCAAACGGTCCCAAGCACTTTTTTTATCCAATGCAAGCCCCTCCCGCTCCCATACCTCCTCTGCGGTCAGGTTGCTCAACTTATTATATAACTCTTGGTTTTTTGGGGATCTATTCAGCCACTCCTTCAAAAACACCATTTCCTTCTCACTGGCTTGTTCTTTTTTTACCAGCTTTTGTTTTGAAATGATTTTTGCGACTTCGAAGAGTTCGTTCATGCTTTTGGTTACTTTTACTTTAAAACAAGTAACCAAAATAAACGGGTGAATGAATTGTTAAAAAAAATTAAAAATAATTTAAAATTTACCTCCAGTTTGGTGAAGCAAAGTCAACAGTACCGTCATGATCATTTCGGACCTGATAGACTTATAGGCATTTTTCTTTAAGGTTTTCACCGTATTGATAGAAATCCCCAACTGATCGGCGATCTCCTGGTTTTTAAACCCTTGCAAATTCAAATCAACAATTTTCCTGGATTGCTCCGGCAGCTTGCGGACGGCTTGATCCAGCAATCGGTATACCTCCTCTTCCACTACCTGGGATTCAAAAAATTCCTGGGAATGCCTATACTCCTCTTCCAAAATCCGCAACCGGTTTGAACTGGTGGAAAGGAAGTTGAGGCATTTGTTTTTGGTCACCGTGTAAAGGTAGCTCTTCACGGAAGTTAGGGTATCAAAGTCCTGCCTGTTGTCCCACAAGGCCATAAAAGTTTCCTGAACCACATCCTCTGCCTCACTTTTATCTTTCAGGTACTTATAGGCAAAATGACACAAACTATCATAAAACATGTCAAATACACGACGATAGCCCGCAACATTTCCCTTATTAAGTTGCCTTATAAGATCGATATCATTCTTGTGGATTTCCAAAGATCAACTCTATGTTAACACCGATTTGGTTTATGGATGATCCTTGAAAAATAAGACAAAAAAAAATGGTTGAAAAGAGAATAAGAAGAAACCTCCTTGTAATCAGCCTAAACCTGTTTTTTTTAATCAAAAAAATTAAAATTGTGCTATACCTATTTCTATTAAAAACGAAGATTATACGTTTATTGCATATCCACAAAGACACCAGCAGTTATAAATTAGCAAACCATCTCTCACAGAATGCACAGAATCCCACAGAAAAGATTTTTAATTCCGTGTAATTCTGTGG
>NZ_BAAHAP010000102.1:0-17428 GCF_054777495.1 Echinicola sediminis
GTAGCTTTTGCCCTTTTTATAACACTCTATCGACTTGTCAATCAGAAAAGGCCCATGGAGTCGATCATATTTATCATTTCGTTTTTTTTCATCATGCTTTCTCTTAGAAGGTCTGTGATGGGGCTGAGCGCAGTTTCGGTGATAGTAATATTGTTGATTTTAGTGAGCAAAGGAAAAGTAACGCAAGTTTTAAGCTTTGTCAGCTTAAGTATTGTTGTAGGTGCCTTTGTCTTTTTTGGGACAAACTTTTCACAAGAGCTCGTACACCGAATTGAACTTCGTAAGCTTGACCAAAGAGAACTAACAGAAGAAAAGCGGTTTTTTGAATATGAAATGTTGTATAAAGACACTTTTGTTCATTACGATTACAGCCCATGGACCGGGTATGGCATGTTTGATAGTCCCGGTAATTACGGGAAAGGCTTGTTCGGAGTAAGATCCCTCCACGGTGACCTTACCAATATTTTTCATTCCAGTGGTTTTATAGGGGTCTTTCTCTACTTGGCCATGTTCCTCACCGTCTTTATCCAGGCCTTGCTAAGGATCCGGTCGAGTACGGACCTGTATATCATCGGCTTTTGCCTGCTAGCCTTTTCAGTTTTCACCATAACCGGAAGGTATACCCAAATAGATAATATGTTGATGCTCACACTTGTATTGGCTTTGCCTTTGGGCAAAATACAAAGGAGCATTCCCAAGCCCCAGAATAATCAAGAAGAAGTGTCCTATAATTCTTTACCCCGTCCTAATTGAAACAACCGATAGCTATGCGATTTTTATTTCTTGACCAAAAGATCATCAACATCCTTTTAAAAGAAGAAAAGCCTTCTGGTGGGGCTGCGGTTCAATCCTACGGATGGACAAGGGGACTTTCAGAAAACGGACATGATGTGTATATCATGACCAACCTGGACATTAAGGGACAGCTAAAGGAAGAAGCTTATGAGCTGAACCTCATCCCATTTTTCGAGGAGTCGAAAGGGATCAGGTGGCTAAGGTGGCTGTATTACCGCTTGCCTTTCATGTACCGAAAAATCAAGGTCACCCGGCCTGACTATGTTTACCAAAGCGTGCCTGGCTGGACCTGTCTGCTCGTTGGCATGATTTGTAAAAAGCTGAACATTAAATACATTCTTCGGATTTCCAACGATTTTTTTCTGGATGATCGCTTCCATCATTTCAATTCTAAGGCCCATGCTTACTTCATGAAAAAGGGCATACAACTGACCGATTATATCCTTTGCCAAAATGACTATCAGTACAGCATGATCCAGAAAAAGTTTCCGGAAAAATCCATCTTTAAGATTTCCAATCCCATTCTTTTTCAAAGCAACGGTACAAAGCCCTATGCCCTTGAAGAGCGGAAATACATTGCTTGGTTAGGCATTTTCCAATACCAAAAAAACCTCAAATTATTATATGAAATAGCTTCAAAACTGCCAGATGAAGAGTTCTGGGTTGCTGGAAAGGAATCTTCCACCTTGGACGACAATACCCGTCTCTACTTAAAAAAACTAAAGGTATTGCCCAATGTAACCTTCAAAGGATTCATCAGCAGAAAAGAGGTCCCGACATTCCTCAAAAACGCCAAATACCTGCTCAACACCTCACATTATGAAGGATTCAGCAATACCTTTTTGGAGGCAATGACAGTAGGCACCCCTATCTTAACTACAGAAAAGGTAAACCCAGATGGTATCATTGACAGTAACCAACTGGGCATTGTATACAGAAATTCCCTTCACCTTGCCAAAACACTAAAGGGCATCGGCACTGAAGATTACATGCTGATGTCTCAGAATACGGTCCGCTATGTCACGGAAAATCATAACTATAAAATTTTAGCTGAAAAGCTAACTCAATTCCTCATGCATCAATAAGCCTTTTCCAAGAGTTGTTATGAAAAAACTTTACAGAAATAAGCTGGTTAATCTCAAGTGGGCAATTGTACATTTTCCTAGTCGCCTACTCTATCGTATGGCCGTTTTATTTAGGCTTCCCTTAAGCATCCAGGTGAAGTGGTTACCTCCACCGCTGTCCCCTCCGGTCTATTGGACTTCAATAGAAAAAATCAACCTTCACGGCAGCTTGCCTTACCCTCCCTTCGGAAGATGGGCCCATACGGACAATTGGGATTTGGAGATGACCTATCCCTTGCCCTCTATTTTTAAGAAAACCCCAAAAGGGACAAAAAAGTGGGATGTCCATCAAACCATCAGAAAGATGTTCTTGAAGAAAAAGAAATTCAAGAAAACCCCCCAGTATAAAAGCATGATCCGAAGTGTCCAAAATGGGGACCCAAACCCTCCGCAAAGCTGTGGCACTTTAGAAGCCGTGAAAAATTACTTTGTACGGCTTAAAAAAGCCTACAAATCCATGAAGAAAAAGGGGTACCTCACTCAAAAAGAACTTGGCAATCCTGAAGTGGAAGAAGTCAGGCTCCACGTCACCAGAAAAGGGGAACTATGCTTGGGAACCGGAGGCAATCATAGGATCAGGATGGCTGAGATATTGGGCATAAAAAACATTCCATTTTTGCTGAGAGGAATTCATAAAGATTGGATAATAAGTCTTTCCAAAAAATTAAACCTCCCTCCCGATAAAGCGATCTCAGTTTGGATTAAGCAAAACTTTTCTAAAGTGAACCCCAATCGGGCCAATAATAAAAACCTACCAACCATGAAAAACAGCAATAACCACCGAATTTTATTTTACATCGGCAGCCTTCTGGCAGGAGGAAAAGAACGCCGACTTTTGGAACTCATCACCTACCTGAAAAAAAACACCGAACTGGAGATGATGTTGGTCATTTCCATAAACAGGATACATTTCGAAAGATTCCTTAAGCTGGGCATTCCGGTAAAAGTACTCAATAATGATAGTTTTGGGTTCAGTCCCAAAATCATCACTAACTTCTATAGGCTCTGCAATAGCTTCCAACCGGACATCATTCATACCTGGGGAGCTAAACAATCTTTCTATGCCCTGCCTGCGGTGATAGGCAAAAACATTCCAATGATCAACAGCCAGATTGCCTCGGCCCCTCCAGTTATTCGCTCCTTTTCCGTGGATAACTGGATCAATCGGATGAACTTCAAATTTTCCAAACTTATCCTGGCCAACTCTTTTGCGGGTGTTACTGCCTACCAACCTCCAAGGCACAAAACCAAAGTCATCTACAACGGGGTAAGCTTTGATAGATTTGAAAACTTGACCGATCCGGCTGAAGTCAGAGCAAAATACAAGGTCAACACCCCCCATTTGGTGGTGATGACTGCTTCCTATTCCCCCAATAAAAACTACTCCCTTTTTCTTAAAGTGGCCAAGAAGGTCACGCAATTACGCTCTGATATCTGCTTTTTGGGAGTTGGGGCTCACGATATCGATAATCCAATTTATACTGCGCTGGTCGAAAACTCTTCAAATGAACCCAATATCGCCTTCCCTGGAAGAATAGATGATGTAGAAGAGCTGGTCAACGCTAGTGATATCGGCGTATTACTTTCCAATTCCTCACTGCACGGAGAAGGGATCTCCAACTCGGTATTGGAGTATATGGCTTTAGGTAAACCGGTAATTGCAAATGATGCTGGAGGAACAAAAGAATTGGTGCATGACCAAGAAAACGGATACCTCATCAAAGATCAGAGTGAAGATGAAATCGCCCAGATGATCATTGACCTGATCGATGATCCTGAACGAAGAAAGCGGTTCGGTAAAACAGGTAGAAAGTTTATCGAAGATTTTTTCTCCATCGAAAAAATGGGAAAGGAATTTATCAAAGCATATGAAAAAGTCCTGAAAAAAAACATTCCCGATACGACAGAATCCCATGATCAAGTGTGGGATTTTCAGCAACCGGGTTACATCCACGAGAGGAACTGACCTACTCTCACAAAAAATCACGCCCTATGAAAATTTTATATGTAAGCAGATCAAAAACGGGAAAACCACACCCCTTTATACTCGAGCAAGCCAATATGCTCACCAAAACTTATGGCCACCAAATAGAACACTATTTGATCAGCAAGGGTGGGATTTTGGGATACCTGAAAGCCAGCCATGCCATCTTCAAATATATCCAAAAGAACAAATCGGATATTATCCATGTACACTATGGACTTTCCGCTATTGCAGTACTTATCAGTAAGCTATTGACCTTTGGCAGGGCCAAGGTGATCATCACCTTTCATGGCAGTGATATCAATAAAGGTTCTGAAAGATTTTTTTCCCTGTTTGCAGCAAGCTACTCTGCCCATAACATCCTGGTTTCGCATAAAATGTCAAGGTTTTTCAAGAAGAATTTTTCCATCATCCCATGTGGCGTAGATACGCAGATTAACCTCAATTTCAGGGAAATGACCCGACAAGAGAAAGGATGGACAGATGAGGACTTCGTCATCCTTTTTTCATCGAGTTTTGACCGCAAAGAAAAAGATCCAGAGTTTGCCTGTATGGTGGTGGAAACCTTTATGGAAGAGACCTCCAAGAACATCATTTTCATAGAATTAAAAGGGTTTCATAGAGAACAGATTACCCAGCTGATGCAGGCCGCTGATGTGATGCTCCTTTGCAGCCATATGGAAGGAAGTCCACAAGTAATCAAGGAATCTATTCTCAACTCCCTGCCTGTCATAACCAATGACGTGGGAGATATCAAGTTCATTTGCGAAAAAGTGGACAATTGTTTTATCGTCCCTAAGAAGGTATCTGATTATGTACACTATCTACATTATCTGTCCGAAAAGAAGCTGAGAATCCTCAACCGAAACCCGGTTCTTGAAAAATTTGACAACCAGCAAATTGTCCAAAAAATCAATGACATCTATTGTGAAGTCATCAAAAGCTAAACCAGGAAAATATGAAAATGCTTATTGACATAAAACACCCGGCCCAGCTTAATCTTTTCAAAACCTTGGCAAAAGAACTGAAAGAAGAAGGATGTGATGTGACCATTTGCTACTTGAAAAGAGGTAAGCTTCCAAAAATCATAGCTGCAGAATACGATGGATTCTCGCCCATCCCTGTGGGCAGTAGCAATGGCACCAGATGGTCAATTATATGGGATGGCAACATGAAAAGGACGGCTAACTTCCTCCAACTCATCAAAAAACACAACTATGAAATCTGTGTAGCAGCCAGCAGTATACCTCTGGCCCTTGCCTGCAAAATGACCTCCACTCCCATTATCCAATTTTATGATGATCCCGAAAGATCACAGGTAAACCGGATAAATGAAATGCTGTCAAGCCAGCTATTTTTTCCCCCGATAGTCGAGACCAATGATAAGGTGTCCACTTTTAACTGTCTAAAAGAGTGGAGCTATTTGAGCCCTAGGCGCTTTACCCCCAGCACTAAAATTCTTGAACAATACGGGGTAAAACCACATGAATATGTTTTTGTAAGAGAAGTAAGCAATAAATCCTTCAATTATTATGGACAGGAGGATGGAATAATCCAACACTTCTCCAAAGATATGTCAACAAACATACCGGTGATCCTTTCATTGGAAGACAAAACCCAGCTGGATAAATATCCCGAACATTGGCAGATACTCCAAGAACCTGTCGGCGATATCCATTCTTTGATCTATTACTCCAAAATGGTCATTTCATCCGGGGACAGTATGGCCAGAGAAGGCGCCATGCTGGGCGTACCCAGTGTTTACTGCGGTATCAGGACCATGAGGGCCAACCAACTCTTGATGGACAAGGGCTTATTGAAACACCTTCCCGGAAATGATGCCCTGCCATTTATCAATAAAACCATTGAAGCACCATTTGCTGAAGATAAGCAAACCAAGGTCAGAAAGGAACTCTTGGAACAGTGGTGCGATATGGTAGATTTCATGAAACAACAGATTCGTCACTATAAAAAACCAGTATTATGAATATTTCTATTTTTGGATTAGGATATGTAGGCTGTGTAAGCTTAGGCTGCCTTGCTAAGAACGGCAACCACCTTGTTGGTGTTGATGTCAATGAGTTCAAAGTAAATTTGGTCAACAAGGGACAGGCTACAATTTTAGAGAAAGATATTGACCACATCATCAAGCAGGCGCATGATAAAGGAAAAATTCAGGCCACTACCTGTGCTGATGAAGCTGTTTACAACACAGATCTGAGCATTATCTGTGTAGGTACTCCTTCCTCCAGACAGGGACATCTTGACCTCTCCTACATTTACAGAACTGCTGAAGGAATTGGCAAAGCCTTAAAAGAAAAAGACACTTTTCATACCGTCGTCATTAGAAGTACTGTTTTACCGGGGACGAATCAAAAAGTTGGGCAAATCATAGAAGAGTTTTCACAGAAAAAAAGAGGAAAAGACTTTTCAGTGGTGTCCAACCCTGAATTTCTGAGGGAAGGTTCTGCTGTAAAGGATTATTATCACCCACCCGTAACTGTAATTGGAGGCGATCATGAAGAGGCCGTGGCAATGGTAGCTTCTCTGTATGAAAATTTAGACGCTCCCATAGAGATTACCGACATCAAAATCGCCGAACTGATTAAATATGTCAACAACTCCTACCATGCCCTCAAAATTTCTTTCGCCAATGAAATCGGAAACATTTGCAAGGAAATGTCTATCGATTCGCACAAAGTGATGTCACTTTTTTGCATGGACAAGCACCTCAATATTTCCAATGCCTACTTCAAACCTGGCTATGCCTACGGAGGCTCCTGTTTGCCAAAAGACCTTAAAGGCCTGGTAACTCTCGGGCATGACAATTACCTCACTACCCCCGTCCTTTCCAGCATCCATCAGTCCAATGAAAATCAAAAGCGAAGAGCTTTTTCATTGATAGAAAATACTGGAAAAAAGAATATCTGCCTTTTGGGACTGAGCTTTAAAGAAGGAACTGACGACTTGCGTTACAGCCCATCTGTGGATTTGGCCGAGACCCTCATAGGAAAGGGGTACCACCTATCCATTTACGATGAAAATGTTCAAATGTCCAAGTTGATCGGTGCTAACGAGGCCTACATCAACGACAAGCTGCCCCACCTATCTGAGCTTCTGATTACCGATTTAGAGGAAGCCATCAAAAATGCAGATATACTGATTGTAAACCATAAAAACTTTGACCCCGAACCATATCTTTCAATTATAAATGAAAAGGCCAAAATAATCGATCTCGTGAGAGTTGACACGTTAAATCACCTTCCCAATTATGAAGGCATTTGCTGGTAATCAACCTCAGCTATCTTAGAGAAAGATCAGGTTAAGATTCACTTTTATCACCCTAACATAAAACTTAAATGTATCTGACTCCAACACAAAAGGCCCAACATGAAAAGAAAATAAATTACCCACCAAAGCTTGAGCTAGTTGTGGGAAAACAAGTATTTGACTTGTTAGAAAAAGAAGCTTTTCAGGAAAGTTGGGACACATTATACGACAACTGCCCGTGGAGCACTCTATTTCAAAGTAGAAGTTTCGTCTCTAGCTGCTATAATGTTTACAGAGAAGAACACCTTCCCATAATGGTAGTAAGCTATTCCGAAGGACAATTGACAGGTCTGCTCAGCATGGTCCTCGACACCCCTTTAAAACCAGTCCCCAACAGGGAACTAAAAGGAAAAATCGTAGGAGCCGGACAGTACGAATCGGAATACCAGTCCTGGTTGGCTTCCACCGAAAATACGGATGAATTCATTCAGGAGAGTCTCCTTTTGCTAAAAAAGGAATTCCCTCAATGTGATATTTATTTCAGGTTCCTGACTCCGAAAGTACCCAAAGACTGGCTTTACGCTAATAAGGACTGGAAAAACAAATTCGTAATCCAGGCCTATAAAAGGCCTCTTGTTCGAATGAATGATCCAGAAATCGACAAACTCTTTCGGAAAAAGGAATTTAAAAACAAGTATAACCGGCTCAAAAGGCAAGGGGAACTAGTTTTCGAGCAAATAAAAAATCCCCAGCAATTTGAACAAGTCCTTCCAATCCTGATTGAGCAGTTCGAGTTCCGTCAGCGGGCCATGTTCAATAAAAGCCAGTTCAGCGATAACCCTATTAAGGAAAAATTCATCCATGCATTATTTGAACAGGGTTTGCTGCATGCAACGGTTTTGAAGGTCAATGACCACATCGTGGCTTCTATACTAGGCTTGACTAAAAACAACAGGTACCATTTGGGTGCCATCAATACCCATTCACCTGTTTACGGCAATCACTCACCCGGTTTTGTTCATTTTATCCTGCTTTGCGAGCTTCTTTCCCAAAATAAGGAAATGGTGTTTGACCTGACTCCGGGGGGAGATCCCTATAAAGAGAGAATGGCCAATGACCACGATTATGTAGAGGAACTTTACTTTCCTCACAGTCCCCTTTATCAGAAACGGCAGGAGTTGAAGTATAAATTCCATGACTACCTCATGAAATTCAACATCAGGCCCATGACCATACAGCTTTCTTACAAAAAAGAAAAATACAGGATCAATCATTGGATAAACAGAGTAAAGTCAAAAGGCCTCAAAAAATCGATTTCAGACTGGAAATCCCAAAACAAAGAAATCGAAGAGCAGCTGTTTCTATTGGAAGATGTAAAAAACAGGACATCTAAAGAGATCCATATGGACAGCCTCAACGATCTATTGCATTACGAAGAAAACCAGCTAGGAACAAGCTCATGGGATTTTTTGAAGGACGCTATGCTGAAGTTTGCCAATGAATTCCATGCCCTGACCTGTACAAAGAACGGCAAACTTATTTGCCTTGCCTGGTTGGTTGAACCCGATCGGTGGGAAAAGGTTTTCAATAAAAAGCTCCCAAATGACCAAAAGTACCCTGTACTTCTGGGACTTGAATACCATCCCAAAGCCTCTAAAAAACTGAATAAGTTCGTGGACAGCATGGTTTCTTTCATCAAAAACCGTCACAGTTGCCCGAAGGTATTTGTCAGCCTATCTCCCAACAACCAATTCCTTAAACAGTTGCTGGCGGAGAAAGCTGTAAATGAGTAACAGTATTCTTTTTTAACCCAACTAACTTTGAGTCAGGAGGACTCTTAATATGAGTTTACGTAGACTGGCCATATGGCCCACTTTGCCCCCCAACACTTACTTTAGAAGCCCTAGCGATTGGATTCCTTTCCCTCTCAACCAAGAGAATTGTCGGATTTATAGCAAAGCAAGACATGCCATTTGGAATGCTTGTAAAGCTATTGGACTCCAGGAAGGCGATGAGATCCTTGTTCCTGCCTATCACCATGGTTCAGAAATTGAATCCTTGATTCAGGCGGGTCTGAAAATCAACTACTACGAATTAAATGAAAATCTCGAGCCTGATCCGGAGGAACTTGAAGGCCTCATCACTGATAAAGTGCGGGCCTTCTACCTAATCCACTATTTGGGTTTTCCTCAAAAAGCTACTTTTTGGAAAACCTGGTGTGAGCAAAAGAATTTAATCTTTATTGAAGATGCCGCTCAGGCCTTCTTGGCCAATCATGAGCAACAACCATTGGGATCCTTTGGTCATATGGGAATTTTCTGTTTGTACAAGACTTACGGGATACCTGATGGAGGTGCCGTGGTCTGCAATACCCCACCCTCTACCCCCGCACAAAAGAGTGCTTCATCCGGACTATGGAGGGTTTTCAAACGTCATTTTAATTGGGTAGCCACACGTCGCTCCGAAATAGGTGCCATTCACCTGCTCTTTAGCCCTGCCCTTAAATGGGTCAAAAAGCAAATGGATAAGCCCCACGAAGAATTCGACATGAATGACCCCAATACGCCTCCTTCCAAAATGAGTATTAACCTGATTCCCAAACTGCTTTCCAAACAAACGGCTGAGATAAGGAGAAATAACTACAATTTTCTATTAGAACACTTGGGAGAAGTGGTGCCTAAACCGTTTAGGGCATTGCCTCCAGAGGCCAGTCCTTTTGCCTTTCCAGTGGAAGTTGATAATCCTGATCTTTTTCTGAAGCAAATGAGGAAAAAAGGGGTGATGGGGCTTCTGTTTTGGATAAACCCTCACCCTTCTCTGCCGGTAGAAAAATTTCCAAGAAGTAGAAAATTAAGGGAAAAAGTACTTGCTCTCCCTGTCCATCAGGAACTCAACCACTCTGAATTGGTACAAATTGCAAGAGCAGCAAAAGAAGTACTTTACGACATGCAAAAGGCCGCCGAAAGCGCCAATGTTTTGGCTACTTCCGGTTAAACACATTGATAAAAAAACAAAACCGGCATATCCTAGGTGAAGTTGCTTCCAACCACAGTGGTGTACCGCTGTTCTCTTTACTTGCTTATTAAGTAAATCTTCCAATAATACTTTTAAATGCCATTAACCTCTATTCTACCAACTTATTTTAAACTTTTATGGATAATCAAACCAATACCCTCGAAAAAATAACCGTGGAAATAAAAGAGGGCCTCAACCTTCTTCAAGGA
The DNA here is from genome assembly GCF_054777495.1 of Echinicola sediminis. Classification (NCBI taxonomy): domain Bacteria; kingdom Pseudomonadati; phylum Bacteroidota; class Cytophagia; order Cytophagales; family Cyclobacteriaceae; genus Echinicola; species Echinicola sediminis. The sequence continues at coordinate 10,398 of NZ_BAAHAP010000102.1, forward strand.
GAACAGGCCAAAAATTTACTTTCCAATCCCTCCTTTCAAGAAGCATGGGATCTCTTTTATGATTCATGCCCTTGGGCCACAGTCTTTCAGCACAGGAAATTTGTGACTACATGGTACAAACACTATGAACACGATTTTGCTCCTTTGGTTATTTATCAACAATCGAAGGGAAAAATCAGTGGCATACTTACCATGGCCATTCCAAAAGATCATCAACATAAAAAGCGCGGGGTAAGAATAATCGGCGCAGGTCAGTATGATGCCGAATATCAAACCTGGCTAAGTCTGGATCCAGAAGACACCTCATTTATCGAGGATACCATAAAAGCACTTTTACAAAAGTATCCCAACTGTAAAATAGTGTTTCGCTACCTTCCCCCTAAAACCCCATTGGATTGGGTAAACGAAGGTTTCTGGAAGAACAAATGCGTTTTACAGGCTTCTTCCAGGCCGCTGATGGACACCAACCATAAAGAATTCCAGCAACTCTTACGCAAACGCCACCTAAAAGCCAAATTTAACCGCTTCAGTAAAGCGGGATCCTTAGAGTTAAAGCATGTTCTGGATTATTCGTATTTCTCTCATCTGCTGGAAACCTTGGAGGACCAATATGATTTCCGTCAAGGTGCCTTATTTAACAAAAACCAATTCAGAGATGATCCCCATAAATCACCGTTTCTAAAGGCCCTCTTCCAGGAAGGCCTGCTGCATGTGACGGCATTGATATTTGAAAAGGAAATTGTAGCCGTAATTGTCTCTGTAGAAGGCAAAAAATGGGTGCATCTCGCAGGCCTGATTACCCACTCCCCCTTCTATTCGAAATACTCCCCGGGTTTGGTCCAGTTATTCATGTTAGGCAAAAAGTTTGATCTAGATGATGTCGATGTATTTGACCTTACTCCTGGAAATGACCCCTATAAAGAGCGTGTGGCGACCAATCACGACACCATACATGAATTGGTTATTACCCAGTCCACTTCTTACAAATGGAAAAGGGCTTGCCGCAAAAAGTTTTTTGACTACTTGCTGAAATCGGGACAAAATCCCCAAAAGCTTCAACTGCAACTGACGAAGCTTTCCTATCAATTTAAGCAAAAAAGCAAGCATGGCTCTGCGGTGAAAGCATTGGTATCCCTGATTAAATCCGATAAGAAAAACAACAAACAACCGGCAACATTTTCCAGTATTTGCCCCAAAGCTGCCAAAGGAGATTATACCTTCAGCATCAATAACCTTAGAGACCTTCTCCACTACGAGCAAAGAGGAAGTGACCTTACACGCTGGGAATTCCTGGAAAATGCCCTACAACTCTTTGAAAAAGAGCAGGTATCTTTTTCGCTTGCAAAAGATAAGGACCTGCTCTTTTGTGCTTGGATAGAAAGACCCAACGGCACATCCACAGAATATAAAGGAGAAACAGTACAAATTCCGGAGGCATCAGCAATCATATCCTATTATTATTGCCACCCTTCATTGCCGGAAAAATCAGTATTGGAGGACCTTTCCAAAGCCATCATGGAGCAATACCCAGCACAAAGAGTTTTAATTGGAAACCAACTTTCAAACTAAAGGAAGGTGAACCTCCCCCGGTTCCACCGACACGAAAACATGAAACTGATATTTACCTAAAACAACGATGATGATAGAAGAAAAAGTATTGGTGAAAGACTCGAAATCGTCCAACAAATATGCAAAAAAACATATTGAGCTTTTTATAGCTGAAGAAGCTATCAATAAAATAGGAAATGGTTTAAACAAAGATCAGTGGAATACATTGGTCGATGACTGTAGCTGGGCCACAGCATTCCAAAGATGGGAATTTGTTAAAACTTGGTATGAATTATATTCAACGCTCTATACACCTATTCTCGTTCTGGAGGAAGAAGGCCATCAACTTACGGGATGCTTTCCATTGGCCATGGATAAAAATGGAAAAATAATGGGAGCGGGAGCAGATCAGGCAGAATATCAGGTATGGGTCTATCGGGATACTGATTCACAAAATTTCGTCAAGACGGCTTTAGATCTGATTTGGAAAGAAGTATCCCCTAAAGAAATTCACCTTAAATATTTACCCCAGGGTACACCTTTCGAAGCGGTAACCCAAGATCAAGGTTGGATGAACCGAAGCCATCTAAAACCCCATAGGCATCCTATCCTTTCAGTTTTAAGCGAAAAACCATCAGTAGAGCTAAAAAAGAAAAATAAGAGGGAAAAGATGAACCGGCTCAAAAGACAAGGGGAACTGAGCTTTGAGAGGGTTCTGTCCCCCAATAGTTTCTCAGAGGTTTTGGACGAACTGATCATACAAAGTGATTTTCGAAAAGGAGCCGCTTATAATCGGGAATTGTTTTCTGAGGATGATCAAAAGAAAGCCTTTATTAAAGCACTTTTTGATCTTAATATGCTGCATGTCTCCCTGTTAAAGCTTGATGATGAGATCATAGCATCCAATGTAGGAGTAGCGGGTAAGAAATGGCTTCACCTCCAAGGTATCAATACCCACTCTCCTTTCCAAGCCAAGCATTCACCTGGAATTCTTCATTTCCTTATGCTTGGACAATCGCTCGGTGAAGAAGGCTTTGAGGTGTTTGACCTCACTCCAGGCGCAGACCCTTACAAGAGCGGGCTTGCCTCAGACTTCCATGAAGCATATGAATTGGTAATAAGCACACCCAGGGCCATTCGACGGAAAAGCTGGATGAATAATCTAAACACCCAGCTTAAAGCTAAATTAAAAAACATGGGACTCTCTGAAGTTTCTCAGAGAAAATACAAGGCTCAATTTAATTTTACCAAGAACAAATGGAAGCATTTTTTCAGGTCAAAGCCCCTAGCCATTCTAAAAAAAGTGCTTGCTGATAAAAGTTCAACCTCTAAGCCACCTGTGCTTTTCCAACTTGATCCATCATCAAAAGATTGGTCGACTCTTAGCAACGGTATTTCTATTAACAAAAACTCTTTGAGAGATGTATTGTGCTATGATCCTGTGGGAGAGCCGCTTCCAAAACAAGTATTCCTAATGGAATGTATGAAAAAAATGGAAGAGGGCAATGACTTATTCACCTGTGTGCAATCGGGAAAATTGGCATTTTTGATATGGTTGAGTCACAAACCTGCCAGCATAATCGCTGAAGGTGCCGATGCCAAGTTGCCGAACAACTCCAAGGTGTTGTTTGATGAATTTAATCGGTCAAACAATTCATCTGAGCTGAAGACTTTTCTTACTACAGCCCTTTCGATGATCTTCAAAAAGACACCGAATGAGCAACTTTATATATACTCGTCCAACACTAAAGTGCAAAAGTCGGTGGAAGAATTTGTCCTTGCCCCACTAGCCTCCAATAAAACTTCTTCAGGTAAATAAGCTCTTGCTTTAGTCCTCAATAAGTAGAAGGAATCCTTAAACCCAAACCGCAACCTACCATGAAACTCACGACATCCAATATTATCAAATGGAGCATTGCCCAAAGTTTGTTCCTTTTAGGTTTTGTGCGCAATGCAAAAAAGCAAGCCTTAAAAGGTGACCATATACTCTCTGTATACTTTCATAATCCTACAAGAAAAGAATTTGAATCCAGTGTTAAGTGGTTAAAAAGGAACAATTTCAATTTCATCAGTCCAGATGATTTAGTTAAAATTGCCAATAAACAAGTTCCCTTTCCAAAAGGAGCAATACTGCTTACAGTGGACGATGGATGGAGAGACAATGAGGAGAATATTGTCCATGTAGCCAACCAGTATAAAGTACCCGTTACCATTTTCGTCTCCACAGAACCAGTGGAAAACGGGAATTATTGGTGGCCCAAAGTGCTAAAAGCATCCAAAGAAGCTAAGGCGAACATCCCTTCAGTCCAAGATCTTAAAAAAATCTCCAATGAAGAACGGCTCCGATTAATCAGCGCCCTACCTCCACTTTCGGAAAGGGAGGCCATGGACATAGAGCAGATTAAGAAAATCGCAAAATCTGAATTTGTTCACATTGGAGGCCATACCCATACACATCCTATTTTGCCCAATTGCTCTGCCGAACAATCCTATGAAGAGCTGAAAATATCCAAGGAAAAGCTTGAGCAATGGATTGGAAAAAAGGTGATCAGTTTTGCCTATCCAAATGGCGATTATACTTCCCGTGAAATCGGCATCCTGAAAGAGCTTGGATACGAAGTGGCTTTCACCTGTGAGCCCGTTGGAATTACCAGTTCCAAGCTAACTTCTCCTTTTAAAATTCCCCGATATGCGTTTTTGGAAGGAGCTCCAATAGCCGAAAATATCTGTAGAATGATGGGGATCTGGCAGCCTCTGAGGGACAAAATGAATTTATTGCTTTTTAACCGAAAAATAGATTATACTGAATATAAGTTCCTCAACAAAACCGTCTAATTCGGACAAGAGTCAAAGAGTTCTTCAAACTTTTTTTTAACAACATTAATGCATCTCTTCATAGGTGCATTTTTCATTTCCCATCCGTATATTATCATAAAAAAGCACCCGTTTTTTTGTATCCGTGGTCTTATCTCCATTCCACTTCCATTTATAAATGCCCACTTTCCATCTGGGATAATCAAAACCTTTCTTTATGTTCCCACCTTTAAGTGTCAGTACATTTTGGCCGTTATACCAAACTTCTATTAATCCGTCTTTTTCGGAAGAATGAATAAAGTGAAAAACAAATTCCTGCCATTGATCCTTGAGCACCTCTCCCAACTCGTAATAAGTACCTTTCGGATCATTATTAATTGATTTCAAAAGGAATTTATCGTCTTTTATTTGAAGAGAATTGGGCGGACTACCTGCTCCTTTTCCCTGGTGCCATTGGCTGATGATCTCCCTGTAACTGTCTTCCATAAAGTCTTCAGCAGGCAAATATATCCAGAAAGAATACCACCTCTCGTTATTGGACTGTTCAGGGAACAACACTTCTGCCCTGGTACCATTGGCCACCATATCATCCGTATCCCTCAGCTCAAACCTGCCTGCTTTCTTCCCTTGGTAAACTGGAAATTCAGCTACAGAAAAGCCATAATCAGCCGCAAACTGTTGATGAAGAGCAGATAAGGGGGCTGAACCTTCAAATGTTTCTTCATATAATAAATTATTTTGGATGCCTTTATTTCCTGTATTATCTTCAGCTACCGGATAGAAATGGACAGCAACCACTGCTAAATAAAAAATTACCGGTACCATTAATATCAGCTTCATGATCTTTGATTAAAGTTCCAAATCTTCTATTTAAGTTAAGCATTATTTTTCTTATCAATTCGTTTTTATTAGGAAGAAATAACGAAAATCAGAACATAAAAAAAGGCGGTCTAACCTTCGCTAGACCGCCTTTTTTATGTTGAACTAATGATTAGTTAATGGAAGTGGTACTTCCTTGAACGATCTTGAAAGAAAAGCGCTTTGCACTTCCTTGCACTAAGCTACCGTTTACTTCATAAAATGGAGTTACGGTCAATTCATAGCTACCAGGATACAATCCTTTTCCATACCAATAGTTTCCTCTTCCATCATCGCCATTAAGAGAAAATGGAGCGGCCTTATCCACACCAGTTCTGCTGTCAGCTCCACTTAGGTTAAACCGAACCTCAGCCGGAGTATCGCCTGAAAAATTAGGAACAATTGAAAGTCTATGGTCTTCTGCAGTAATTACAGCTCCTGAAGTAAATTCTCCAACACTTTGGTCAGTGCTTGTATTGATCAATGAAAGACCTTTCACACTACCACTAGAAGATCCTCCGCTGATAGAAGATCCTCCACTGATGGACGATCCTCCACCTGCTACACTAATGGCATTTTCGTTTCCTTGGTTTACGGTAAACGTGAAAGTCTCTTGGCTACCGGCTACTTTCGAACCTCCTACCATAAAGTAAGGAGTGACAGTCAAACTATATTTCCCTGGATAAAGTCCAGTTCCGTACCAAAAATCACCTCTACCATTATCGCCGTTTAGTGCAAAAGGTGCTTCTCTGTCTGAAGAGCTTCTATTATCATCTCCTGATAGATCAAATTTCACTTCTACTGGAGCACTTCCAGATTTGAAGTTAGGGACAATGGTCAATCTATAGTCTTCAGCAGTTAACTCAGCACCTGAACCAAAATTACCTACTACTTCATCCGAGGTGGTATTGATCAAAGAAAGACTTTGAATAACACCTTCTCCAGGAACAACCTCTTCAAGTTCTGTTTCTTCTTCAGGCTCAGGCATTGGAACAACCCCACCTGCGATTGAAGTCATTTCTTCAAAAGAAGCCTTGGCATTTCCCATACGGATATTGTCAAAATACATTAATCGGTGATCAGTATCAGTAGTCTCAGAACCGTTCCAGTCATCCTTGTAGATACCTACTTTCCATCTTGGCAATCCAAAACTCTTATCAATGTTACCACCTTTCAAGGTCAACACTTTTTTACCATTTTGCCAGATCTCTACCAATCCATCACTTCCTGAAGAGTGCACAATATGGAAAACAAATTCATTCCAACGGTCTTTGGCTACTTCTCCTAGGTCATAATCCTTCCTTGTTTCTTTTCTATCGCCACTTTTCAAGACAAAGCGATCATTGACCACTCTGAAGGTAGTGGTTGGACTTCCAGATCCACTTCCTTGGTGCCACTGGGTAATGATATCCCCAATTCTATCTTTCTTGAAACCGCTTGATGGCAAATAAAGGCTGTAAGAATACCATCTTTCTTTCTCATCCTGCTCAGGGAACAAAACCTCTGAACGTGTTCCATTGGACACTTGGTCATCTGAATCATACAATTCGAATTTTCCGGAATAGGAACCGGCAAAAACGGGGGACTTCGTTACCCCAAACGCATGACTTTCGGCAAATTGCGTATGTGCAAAAGAAAAAGGATCACTTCCTTCAAACGTCTCCTGGTAAAGGATATTTGGGGACGTAGAAAGTCCTGTGGCACGATAAATTTCAGAGCTTTCCATGTTGGTTTCTTCCAAGTCAGTCAGGTTACAGGATGAAACCGATGCCCCTACCAGAGATAGTGCAATGACATTAGTGAAAAGGTTT
>NZ_BAAHAP010000103.1:0-17306 GCF_054777495.1 Echinicola sediminis
GCCATTAAATTTGAGGGGAGGATCAGTTTGGACATCAATACGGAAACCTAATTATTTAGTGGAAATTTCCCTTCCCTGGGGCTAGCCCCAGGGAAGGGAAAGGACAGAGTTTAGCTAACACTCCCATAATTTTTAAACTAATCACTTAAAATCATTAATTGCTCCCCCTAAAAAATCACAATAGCAAATCTTTTATAGTTAATTTTCTTGCAATCGCTTTTTTAGCAGCTTTAACAATATTGTCTGCATTCAATCCATATTTTTCCAATAGGTCAGTTGGTGTACCTGATTCACCAAATGAATCATCCACGCCAATGAATTCTTGAGGAGAAGGATTGTTTCTGGCCAAAGTTTGGGCAACGCCGTCACCAAGACCACCATTATATTGGTGTTCTTCAGCAGTAACGCAAGCGCCTGTTTTGGCAACGGATTCCAAGATAGCTTCAGTGTCCAATGGCTTGATGGTGTGAATATTGATTACCTCAGCACTGATACCTTCTTCTCTTAGCTTAGCTTCTGCTACTACAGCTTCCCATACCAAGTGACCGGTAGCAAAGATGGTTACGTCTGTTCCTTCGATCATTTTCCAAGCTTTACCAATTTCAAATTTTTGGTCAGCAGGAGTGAAGATAGGCCATTTTGGACGACCAAATCTCAAATAAACAGGGCCTTCATGTTCAGCGATGGCCATGGTTGCTGCTTTTGTCTGATTATAATCACAAGGGTTGATTACAGTCATGTTTGGCAACATTCTCATCATGCCCAAATCTTCAAGAATCTGGTGGGTAGCACCATCTTCCCCTAAAGTCAATCCAGCGTGAGAAGCACAGATTTTGACGTTTTTCTCAGAATAGGCAATGGACTGGCGAATTTGGTCATACACACGTCCAGTAGAGAAGTTGGCAAAGGTTCCGGTAAAAGGAATTTTACCATTGATGCTCATACCAGCTGCCAAGCCCATCATATTGGCTTCTGCAATACCTACCTGGAAGAATCTTTCAGGGAATTCCTTCTGGAAGGCCCCCATTTTAAGGGATCCGATAAGGTCAGCGCAAAGCCCCACTACATTAGGGTTTTTGCGTCCTGCTTCAAGCAAGCCATCTCCAAATCCAGAACGGGTATCTTGCTTTTCTGTATAGGTGAATTTAGTTTCTAAAGTCTTTTCCATTTTTTGATCTGTTAAGCCCAAGTAATCTGAACTGATCAGGGATTGGGCGGTTAACTGTTTTGTTGATTAATAGTCACCAAGGGTTTCTTCCAACTGACCCAAGGCATTCTCCAATTGTTCATCACTTGGAGCGATTCCGTGCCACTTGTGTGTACCGACCATAAAATCAACGCCGTATCCCATTTCAGTATGAAGCAGGTTCAGTACCGGCTTACCTTTGCCCAATAGTGTTTTGGCATATTCCAAACCAGCTACTACCGATTCCATGTCATTACCTTTTAGGGTATCGATAACTTCCCATCCGAAAGCTTCCCATTTTGATTTCAAATCTTGTAGGCTCATTACAGCTTCTGTAGGACCATCTATTTGCTGGCCATTGAAGTCAATGGTAGCAATCAAATTGTCCACCTTATGGTGTGGAGCATACATGGCTGCTTCCCAGATTTGCCCTTCTTGCTGCTCACCATCTCCCATCAAAGCGTATACTACGCCCTCATCACCGTCTATTTTCTTAGCCTGGGCAGCACCAATGGCTACGGAAAGTCCTTGACCCAAAGATCCAGAGGCAATTCTGATACCTGGTAGGCCTTCCTCAGTGGCTGGGTGACCTTGCAATCTGCTATCGATCTTTCTAAAAGTCTTTAGCTCTTCTGTATTGAAATATCCGCTTCTGGCCAAAACACTGTACCATACAGGTGAAATGTGACCATTTGAAAGGAAGAAAAGGTCTTCTCCTTTACCTTCCATGCTGAAGTCGGATTTATGATTCATTTGGTTGAAGTACAGTGCCACGAAAAATTCTGTACATCCCAAAGAAGCACCTGGGTGCCCTGACTGTACTTCGTGAACCATACGTAAAATGTCCCGTCTCACTTGTGAGGCAGTCTTTTTTAGTTGTTCAGTGGATAGCTTTTCCATTTTAAAGGAATTAAGTATTTGATTTGAATGTTCTTTTGTTTTCTAAATCCTGCAATTCAGGCTTGTTAGTTGAAAAGGTTCTTCCCCAGAAAGATAAACTATGGTAACCGCCGAATTTTCCTGGACTATTCTTCTATAATTTTTAAGTGGCATCCCTAATTGATTGGCCATGAAAAGTCTGTTGACACCATTGTGAGCAACAACCAAAACATTTCCATTTTTATGACGGTTTTTCAAATCTTCATAAAAAGAATTCACCCTCTCAAGCACTTCAATCCCTGTCTCTCCATTTCCTCCAGCCTTTGCAGTATCTGGAGAAGCCTCCCAATCCTTCCATACCTCTTCATTTTCTTCAACAAACTCTTTCCGGGTCTTACCTTCCCAATTCCCGAAATCAACTTCTATCAATTCATTCACCCTAATTACATCCATTTTAGGAACAATAATTTTTGCTGTCATAAAAGCACGCTCAAGAGGTGATGAATAGGCAGCTAAAAACTCAACTCCATCAAGCATCTGATGAACTTTTTTGGCCTGTTCAATCCCTTTCTCAGTCAATCCTACATCAGTTCTACCACAATATTTATTTCCCGCCGCATTATAAGCAGTCTCACCATGTCTTAACAAATAAACTTTCAACATATATTTTCAGCCGTTAAATATCCTTTATCCAACAAACATTCTTTAAATTCTTGGTATTGCTCTTTATATTTCCCAATCAGAATTTCATCTGGAAAAACCTCCAAATCCTTTTTCACCATCGCTTCACCTGCTTCAACCAAGTTTTCAAATTGGGTTTGGGAAGCTGCTAAAACGGCAGCCCCATAAGCTCCACTTATGTATTTCATACGATATATTGGAAGCCCTAATACACTACTTCTTATTCTTAGCCACAAATTACTTTGACTCCCTCCTCCAGCTGTATAAACAGCTTCGATATTTTCACCCGATAACTCTTTTGCCACATCATAGGCATTTCGCTCCAAAAATGCTACACCTTCCAATCCTGAAACGTAAATTTCCTCCTCGGAAAGTCCCTGGGGACAGAACCCTTCTGCTCGCGGACTCATAAATGGAAATCGCTCTCCTTTTTGCCTGAGTGGATAGTGAAGATGACCAGATGGCACTAGGTTAGAAGACTTCTTCTCCAATTCACTTAACCTTCCCGCAAAATCAGTCGATAGCCAATCTGCCCCTGTATTACTCGCTCCTCCTGGCATCCAATATCCTTGAGGGTGCCTATGTGAATAAAATCTACCAACTGGATCGCTAATACGAGTTTTGGTTACTCCTTTAACAACCATTGTAGTACCAATAGTAGTATTCCAACAACCTGCTGCAATAGCACCAGAAGCTACCTGGGAAGCACATCCATCAGTCATCCCAACTGTCACTTTAGTATCAGGAGATAAGCCAAGTTCTTGAGCCAATACTATCTCAATGTTACCTATTACGGTACCAGAGGGATAAACTTCTGGCATCCAACTTTTCTTCAATCCAATTTGATCAAAAAGATAAGTGGGCCATTCTCCTTTCCCCACATCATATCCTGACTTTAAAGCATTGGTATAATCAGTCACCCCCCAGACACCGCTGAGTTTACTGGTTAAAAAATCTGCTGCATGGATCCACTTGTCCAATTGATCTGTTTTTTCTGGATGATTTCTCATGAACCACACCATTTTTGAAAGACCACTTGAACTATTAAAACCAGTATATCCAGCCACAATATTTTTTTCAGCAATATGACGGCACCACTCCCCTTCCTTTGAGGATCGTGGATCGCTGTACATTATTGCGTTATGAAGTGGATTTCCATCTTTGTCAACAGGAATTACTGTACCTGATGTAGACGTAACAGAAAGGGCCTGTATCTCTAAAACAAATCTAGATTTCAAATGAGCATCGTTGACGACCTTTTTTATCAAAGTCTTAGTTACGGTCCACCACATCTCTGGAGACTGTTCCTGTCGTGACACCTCACTTAGAATAAAGACTTCTTCCTCGCTGGAAATTAAATTACCGGATTCGTCAGCCATTATGACTCTCGCACCTTGTGTACCTATATCCACACCTAAAAAACACCGAATCATAGTTGTTCCTCCTCTCTATTATATATGTGTAGCCGGCCCCTTGTTTTCTTCCAATTTTCAAACTGTGTGGAAAAATCCCTGTGCTGATCTTCAATATAAAAGTCATTCAGCAACCTATACCCATTGTCATCATCACTTAAGGCTTCTAAGCAAATGAGCCAAGCGCCCATTACCGAAGCTTGGGAATAACCTTCTCTTAATCTAATTTTTTTACCTAAAAGACCCGAAAGCAAAGTTCTCATCACCTCACTCTGAAAACCTCCCCCACAGGCCCAAACATAATCCTTATCATATTGTTCCAGCTCTGTTAAAACATCAAAGTTCTCCTTGATACTACATGTAATATCCAAGAGAGATGCGCACATAAAATCACCCCTAGTCAATTCAGTAACGACAGGAACATCAAAGAAAAAACCTCCTCGAGTAATTGGATTGTCTTCTCCAGCAACTAGGGACCCCAAAACTGCATTTACCACAGTCCCTTCCTCCAAAGCGGCTTCAACCTCTTCCTGAACAACTTCGTAGCCTTCATTTGGATAAAAGGCCTCTTTTAACCTTTGAAAATTAAGACCTGTTACTCCAGCATTAGTCTCTAAAACAAACTGATTTTGTTCAACATGTCTTCCCGTCCAAGTTCTTTGCTTGTTATCCAATAAATAGTTTTTCGTAATTTTCACTACAGGCGTTGTTGTCCCTCCTACTAAAATTATATCACCTACGGATGGACCTGTACTTTTGATCGCTAACTGTGTATCCGCCCCTCCTACAACCACCCTTGCATGACCAGGAAGACCGGATTCTTCTATAAATTTGGAAGAGACAGGCCCTAAAATTGTTCCTGAATCATGAAGAGGAGGCAACAATTCCGGATCAAGACGAAACATATTGCACAATTCCCCGGACCATGATTTACTGACCACATCATACAATAATGTTTCCGACGCTTGGGCATGCTCATAGCCTAAAACACCACTGCATTGATATTGTACCCAGTCACTAATACTTGTAAAGCTGGAAGTCTTTTGAAAAACATCGCTTCTTCTTTCTCTGGTTCCGACCAACTTCAATGCGGAAAAAAGGGATGACGGCCGCCTACCAGTAAGTTCATATACTCTTTGTGGCTGTATTACTAAATTCTCCCACTCCCTTCCCCTATGATCATGGTTCGGAAAACCTATTACAGCATCTCCATTATCATCCAACAAAACAATACCTTCGCGTTGGCTAGAAGCAGTCACTCCAATAATTTCAACTTTTTCGCTAATGGTAAAATTGATTTTCCGAATCAGGTCGATAATTTTCGCCCAAATGACATTGGGCGAAAAATAAAGGGCCTCCGGATAGGCTGAATCCTTATGATAAACCATATTATCCCTTTCGATCCCTAATAAATCACCAGCTTTAGAAACTATTGCCACCCTAACATTTCCTGTCCCCACATCGATTACCATAAACCCCTCATTTTTAAGGGATGAACTGATTTTGCTCATAATCATGATTTTTTTGCAATGGAAGATTGATTGCTATTCAACGCAAAGACCTCATTGAGTTTTTGATTCATAATCCTCGCATGATGGTCTTCAACTTCATGGGTTGCCCCAGCTATATGGGGGGTAGCCAGAACATTTGGATGTAAAATCAATCTATAATCCAACTCATCTGGTGGCTCATGATCAAAGACATCAAGATAGGCCCCTCGGATATCCCTACTCTCTATTGCAGAAAGAAGATCTTCTCGATTAACAACGGAAGCACGGGAGGTATTTACAAAAAGGGCACTCTTTTTCATCTTATTCAATAAGTTTCTATCAATCATCCTTAAAGTTTGGTCGTTTACCGGCAGATGAATCGAAACTATATCGCTTATCTCAAAAACTTCTTCTAAACTCACTTTTTCGCAGCCAGAAAACTCTCCATCCACAAAAGGATCATAATATTTTATATAACAAGGAAACCCTTTTACCATATCTGCAATCCTTTGGCCAATTGCTCCAAAGCCGACCATTCCTATTGTCTTTCCCGCAAGTTCATTTCCTTTGAAATGCAGATAAGAAGTATGTGCTCCCTTATTCCAATTACCTTTTTCCAACCAATCAATACCTGAAAGGGTATTTCTTAATAGTGTAATCACATTTGCCAAGAACATCTCCGCAACTGCTTGTGCATTTCGGGCCGGTGTATTGTACACAGGAATCCCGAGGGATTCCGCAGTTTTCAAACAGACATTTGAAGGAGTCCCCCTACACACTCCTATAAATTCCAGTGCAGGGTTTTTCCTGATTACTGTGGAGCTCACATCATCATGCTCGGTGATAAGAGCATTTGCACCTGTCTCCTCAAGGAGCTCCAACAATTCCTTTTCATTATATGCACGACCATGAGGTTTCCAGGGACGGTAAATTACCTGTCCAATATTCTCCTCTAGGTAATTAATTGCTCCCTTATTATATGGAGCTGTCACTAATATTTTCATATTTCTTCTAATTTATTTATATTTTAGTTGCTCCCGACTTTCGGGAAGCCCAATAAAAATTTTCAATTCCAGCAATGATCTTCACCCATGCAAAGGATACATACCAACGGCAATCCTATTATCATCAATCCGACAATACTCCTTCCATCAAAACCCCTTCATTGGTTTTTAGGGGTAAACCCAAAAGAGCGCTAACAATAGGAGCTATGTCCTCAAGCCCCATTTCTGAAATAACATTTCCTTTATTAATCCCAGCCCCGTATGCTACAAAACCAGTTTGGATTTCATTAAAATCAGGAAAATACCCATGAGAACCACCTTTTGCTGGACCAATATCATTACCTGTTATTCTCCCTCCAAAGCGAATCCCCTTTTGTCCAGCCAAAGCTAAAACCGGACTTGGATCAGTCCCCATTTCAGTCAAGACCTCTTTTTCAACCACCTTAAATAATTTTCTATGTGAATAGGGAAGTTCTTCAAGGATTTCTCTTATTGTCAATTTTGTAGATTCATCATTCTTATCCCTTAACATCAGAAATGCACTTCCTCCTGTTGTATAGAACTTTGCCTTCCAGAACTTCTTATCCATAATTAACCCCGCTTCTCTAAGCCAAACATTGGGATATATTGTGGTATGGACATCAACAAAACCATGGTCTCCGGTAACAATTATTGTAGATTCCTTCAAAACACCCCCTCTTTCTAATGATTCAATGATATTTCTTAAAGCCCTGTCCACACCTGCGACGGCTTTCCTAACTGTAGGACCACTTCTTCCTTCCTTATGTTGAAAATGATCAATGGATGAAAACCTGATTGTCATCAGCGAAGGCTTATATCTTCTTAAAATATAAGCACTTGCCCTACCCACGTTTTCATCCATGGCAATCAGGTTCCCACTAACAACCATATCTTCATGACTCAATATTCCTGTAGCATTTCTTTCAATTTCGTCCAGAAAGCCCTTTGGATGGGAAAACTCCTTTATTACTTCCAACTGAGGCCTTCCTTTTTCCTTTATAATTGGAATATTATAGTCAATAGGCGCTCCAACGGATACAGGCCAATTTACCGAAGCTGTAATCAATCCTTCCTGTTTCGCTAAATCCCAAAGTGTTGGAACCTTAATATCTTGGGCATACCAGTACCACTCGCTACCATCAAAAGGAGCATTATAATAGACGCCATGGTTTTTGCTTCTTTGGCCAGTGATAATTGTCGTATGATTAGGAAATGTCAGCGTAGGGAATGTGCTGTTTACACCTTTAGCATAAATGCCGTTTTCCTTCATTTCCAAAAGATTGACCATTCCCCATTCTTTATCCGTATAGAAATCGGGCCTAAAACCATCTATTGTGATTATCACAACATGCTTAGTAGTTTGAGAAAAAACCTTTCTTTGAAAAGCAAACAAAACAAGCACACATAGAAAAAGAGCTCTTCTACAATACATCTTCAATATTATTCATCCATTAATTTCAAATCATCCAGTTTAGATCAGAACTCTAATTCAGCCGATACAAAAAAATGATCGCTTGGATACTTTCCATTTTTTTCCTTTTTGATCACTGATGCGGATTTAACTGATCCTTCTCCTTTGAAAAAGACAAAATCAACTTTACCGTTTTTTTTATCCAGCCCTGCTCCCTTAAATCCATGCACAGTATATCCAGCATCCATCAATCCATTTGCTGATTCATAGCTATCCTCCCAACCGTATCTTTTAATAGTTTTGATTCCTATACTTTTGGCATCCTGATTAAAATCACCCGTAAGGATTTGGATAAAATCATCTTTATATTGAGAACATTCTTCCATAATCATTGTTATTTGATGATCTCGAGCTAATTGAGATATATGGTCTAAATGCGTATTGACCACCCTAAATTCCTTTCCAGAGTTTTTATCCTTTAATCTTACCCAATTGACATGCCGTGCCCTTGCTGTCCCCCAAGATTTACTCCCACCTAAATGAGGCTTGTCTGACAACCAATATGTTCCTGCCCCCACTAATTCATACCTGTCTCGCAAATAAAAAATGGGATTTTTAGCTATTCCGTAATAACCATTATCATGATTATCCATTTCAGGTCCATAAAATCCAAAAGCATCATATTGTGAAAAATAATTTTCCAGATCCACCTGCTGATTCTTCAAAACCTCTTGAAAGCAGATAATATCAGGTAATTCGTTTCCCAACACTTCAAAAACTATATCCTTCCTTGTTTCCCAGCCATTTCCTGAAACGGTATCTCTCGGTAGGTCTACCCTAATGTTTGCAGATATAAATTTATGATTGTCCACAACCTGTGCTGCCAAAGAATGTATGAAAACCAACAAAACAACAAGGCCAATGATTGGATTTAAAATCTTACTCATCATTACAGTATTAACTATTTACAATACCATTCTCTTCTTCCTTAGGGTTTAAAAACGCCCCTGAGTTGGACAATTTTTGCCGTAAAACCCCTACATTTATTTGAGAAGGTTTTATTCCCTCCTTTATTGAAATGGCGGCTGCCCTACCTGCTGCTTCCCCCATAGCCATACAAGGAGCCATAACCCTTATAGCAGACATTGCTTCATGTGTGGTAGAAATAGCTCGTCCGGCCACCAATAATTGCTCCACCTTTTGGGGCACCAATGACCTATATGGAATATCATAACAATCTCCACACCACTGTAAGGTACATCCACCATCATGTGGGTGATGAAGATCTAGCGGGTAACTGGCCACAGCAACCGAATCCGAAAACCTTCGACACTCAAGCACATCCTCTTTGGTCATCACATACTTCCCTACAATTCTACGGGTTTCCCTAATCCCTAAAAATGGAGCCATTTTAGAAAAATAAGCTTTTTCAAAGCCTGGGACATAGTTCCTTAAATACTCCTCAATATCTTTAACTTGCTCTCGACCTTTTATTTCTCCTCTACTTAAGCTCTCGGGGTCAGTACCATCTACACCATGTACACTGGACATGTTTATCCAAACTTCTCCTTTTCTTAACCCAGTAATAATAATGGTCCTTTCAGTTGGCAGTTGATAACCATCTTTCCTGGCTTTGGCCATCAACTCCCGAAGTCCCACTACAATAAACTGGTTATTCTGTCCATAATATTCTGCTGGTATAAAATCAGTTAAATAAGTTCTTGGCTCAGAATGAATACTATTTCTTAATTTTTCTGTATCCACCCCCCCTAAACAAAACATTAAAGTAGGGGGCTGCATACCTCCCTGACTATTGCCTTTTTCACAAGGCACACCACTACGATATGCTACATCCGCATCTCCACTGCAATCAATCACAACTTTAGCAAGTATTGCCTCTCTTCCCGCTTTACTTTCAATAACGACCCCTTTAATTTCACCCTCTTCAATGATTGAATCAACGAAATAGGTATGCAACATTACATCCACCCCCTTCTCCACCAACATTGAGAGGGCCTCATTCTTGACCGCTTCTGGCTCTACAAGGGTAATACTCATATGCAATGGGCAAGGCCTATGTTCACTTGCTGCATTAATTGCCTGTAACCTTTCAATAAATTTCTGAGGTAAACCTTTAATTACCTGGTTTCCTTTTTGGCCCAAAAATCCCAAAATTGGCAAACCAATAGTCATATTACCTCCCAAAAAGCTCCTATTTTCAATTAACATGACCTTCTGCCCTTCTTCAGCTGCAGCAAGTGCAGCTATAATACCAGAAGGCCCTCCCCCAACAACCAAAACATCTGTTTCAAATCTTACAGAAAGATTTTTGCTCTCCTCATTAATTCTTTTTTGATCTCTATTCATATTTATCTTTTTAATTATTTTCATATACCGCAGCCTCCTCTTCTTCTTTAAATTTGCTATCGGCATATTCAATTTTATCTCTGTCGCTTAATTTTTTATTTATCCAAAGGATAAGAAATCCTGTTAAAAATAAGAGTGCTGAAAACCATAGTACGATTACCCTATCTTTTTCGACAAACCAAGTGATAACAACCATAAGCACGCCTATTATAATAGTTGACCAGCCACACAATTTTGCAGGTGAAGGGGAAGGTAAAACAGAGCGATTTACTTCAACTTGTTCAAAATCAACACCCTTCACCCTAACCCAACCTATATCTGTCTCTTTTTGTATAATTTCTGCAAGTCCCAATATTAAAACCGGAACTCCTAAGCCAACAATAATCTCGGTCATTCTCTGGTTACTTCTTACTAAAAAAATAAGATCATTAGTCCACTTGTAACCACCAAGCCAATTGTATTCCATCAAACCCATTTTCACAAAAAGACATGTAAAAATCCCGGTTAATGTCACGGCCCAAGCAGTCCTAATACCAATTCTTTTAGAATACAGTCCCCAAATTGTCGGCAAAACTAACGGGCCAGTCAACATAGCTACAGAAGCCAATATATAACCAGTATAGGTACCCATTATAGGGATCAATAATGCCCCTGCGACTGCTATTCCCCCTAGTAAAACAGTAATAATTCTTCCCGCAATTACCTGTTCCCTATCCCCGGCAAATGGCCGAAAAATACGCGTATAAAACTCAGAAGTAAAGGCACCCGCAAACACATTAAGTTGAGTAGTAACCATACTGGCAGTTGCTGAACACATTGCCGCAATCATTAATCCTAGCATCCCCGAAGGCAATACTAGCTGACAGGCATATATATAGGCCTTTTCTGGATCAACCGAAGGATCAATAATTTGGTATGCAATTGGAGGTATCATCCATAATATAGGACTAATCAAATAGAGAATTCCAAATAGATAGGAAGATTTACGGGCATCTTTTGAAGTTTTAACACATGAAAACCGTTGAATATAAGCCCATTCCCCTCCCATCTTGAAGAAAAACACCAAACACCACCCCACTAAAAAATACCACGAAAATTCTCCACTTACTGGTTGCCAAAATCCATCAGGGCTCTTGTCTATTAAAGCCTTGCCCCCTCCTACTTTCATCAGGATCATCGGGACCACCATAACTACTGAAACCGTTAACAAAATAAACTGAAGAGCATCGGTCATCAATACTGCCCAGAGCCCTCCCCCTGTTGTTATCAGAATTACAACAGCACAAATTATCAGTGAGGCTACTGTTACTGAAAAATGTCCGGTTTCAACATCAGCCAACCAATGTCCATCAGGCATGGGAATTAGTGCTGTTACTACGACGGCCAAAGCATAAACTGCCCCACCCATGGTAAATAATCCTACTATCCCTTGAATCCAGGTATAAAACAGAACAATTGACCTTCCAAACCTTGCATCAAGGAAAGATGCGGCAGATTCAAAACCCAAACTTTTCCACTTTCCTGCAACTAACCACCCCACAAGTAAGGAAGCTAAACCTATCACCACGAGAATTGAAACGCTTACCAATCCATGCTGATAGGCCAAGCCCCCCCAAACCACAAATGTACCTGCGGAAAATGTCGTCATAAAAGCTGATAATCCGGATAGCCACCACGGAGACTCCCCACTAGCGTTGAACATTGTTTTGGCATCTTTCATTTTGGAAAAGACACTTCCCATAACTACCAGGCCAATCAAATAAACAACAAAAACAATAAGATCCAGTTTACTCATAATTCTTAAATCAACCCCTTCTCAAATAACTTAATCAAACAAAATTGAAATGTTCCAATATTAAAAAGCAGTCTGATTTTAATATTTAGGATTTTGTTCCAAGGACTTATTTGTCAATATTTCTATATTAGGTATTGGCCACAAATAATCCCTATCGGGGTCAAAGGACCTTATTTCTACCAATCGCATTTCATCCTTATTTGAAACATTACTATAATCAGGAGTACCATTTTCATCTATATGAGGAGGATTTGATAAATACCCATTAGGTATTCTTCCCAAAAATTCTCCAGACATAACATCCTCAGCAATTTTCCATCTCCTAATATCCATTAACCTTAAGCCTTCATTCGCTAATTCATATTTTCTTTCCTTACGAACGATTGATCTAAGTTCAGCCTGAGTCTTGCCTGGTAAAATTGGAGGCATATTAACAGAACTCCTACCTCTTACCTGATTTATAGCACTATACACCGATTCATCCAGTTCTCCGCCTTCAATTTTAGCTTCGGCATAAATAAGTAATACCTCTGCAAACCTAATAAGGGAGATATTTAACTCAGAATTAGTATCATCTAGCATATCCTTTATATCAGTATATTTTCTAAATAAATAACCGGTATAGGTGGCGTAGGCATGGGTGGCATCCAAATTTTTCACTCTTGTAGGAGGGGTTGTATTATAGTTCCAAACTTTAACACTATCATCATTCGTTTCAAACTGATATCCAAACAAAACACTTCCTGGAACTACTAGGGTCATGCCCAATCGGGGATCCCTATTATCAAAAGGGTTCTCTGGATCATACAATGGAGATTTGTCTATACTTAAACCATCAAGACATTCATAGGTATCCACCATACTTTGTGGAGGCACCTCGTTTGAAACTCCCCCAGCCAACCTGGAGGTTAAGTAGTTTGGGGTAGCGTGGGTAATTATTCCTTTTAAATATTGCAAGGAAAAAATTATCTCATTAGAAGTTTGGCCAGCATAGGTAAAAAGTTCAGCAAAATCATCGTTCAAAGAATATCCCAAAGAAATCACTTCTTCTGCGGCTTCAGCTGCAATTCCCCATCTTTCATCAAATAGAGCTGTTCTGGCCTTAAATGCTAAGGCAGCCCCTTTAGTAGCTCTCCCATGGTACTGATCTGCTGGATATTCTGATGGAAGAACCTCTGCTGCTTCTGATAATTCATTTAGAATAAAATCAACTACATCTCTCTTACTGCTTCTAGGTATTATTGACTCATCTAAAGTTTGGGGTTTGGTTACTAAAGGAACACCTCCGAATAACTCAACCAAATAGTGATAACTAATGGCTCGAATAAATCGAGCTTCAGCAATGGATTGAAAATAGACCTCACTAGGAATGTTCCCTTCCAATTTTCCGATATTATCTAACAGGAAATTACATCGCCCAATAGTTTGATAAAATTCTCTCCAGAAAATCAAAATAGAACCATTATCACTATCATGGCTACCATTACCAATATGTTGCATTTGATGGTTACTTCTGTTCCAATTAATATCAGTAGTAACATCTAAAATAACTGGCCAAGGCCTACCAGATTTAGCCTCAAAATTCAGCCCTTTGTAGCAACCTAGCAATCCCATCATTAATTCATCTTCATTGGAATAAAAAGAGGCTGAAGATGGCCCATCTAAAGGGTACTTTTCTAGGTAATCATCACAAGATGATAGAAATAAAATAAAAGCACCTAGAATTATATGGTATATTTTTCCTTTATACATGACTTCAATTTTTAAAACTTAACATCCAAACCAATACTATACACCTTCACTTGTGGGTAGGTATCTCCCCTTCCTACAGGGGCTTCAACATCATATCCGTCCCAAAACTTATCAAGTGTCAATAAATTTTGCCCATTTATGTATAACCTAAAATTATCGATCCCAAATCGGGAACTAATAGTAGAGGGTATTGTATAACCTATTTGAAGATTTTTTAGACGAGCATAAGCTGCATTTTTCAACCAAAAACTTGAATTTTTTTCATTATTAGCTTCACTAATCTGCAATCTAGGGAAAGCGGCATCTCTATTGTCTGGAGTCCAATAATCCTTATGCTGCTCCTGAACTGTCCCTCCGTTAAAAAATGGCATTATTCCTTGTTGATAAAGATATCCATCTGCCCTGCCGACACCTTGGATAAAAACATTTAGATCAAAACCTTTAAAAGACCCATTAAGTGTTAAACCATAAGTCAACCTTGGAATTGTACTACCAATAACAACATTATCATCATCGTTTATTATACCATCTCCGTTTTGATCTTTATATTTAATATCACCTGGTTTTACATTTCCAAACTGAGTAGCGTGTTCCGCTATTTCATCCTCAGATTGAAAATACCCCAATGATTCAAATCCATAAATTGAATTTATGGGATAACCTTCTCTACTAACTGTCAACCCAGATCTATTAACCCCTTTCAGATCGATAACTTTATTAACAACATCTGAAATATTGAACCCAACATCAAACATAAAATCATTAACTGCCCCTTTATATGTCAGTCCTGCTTCCCATCCCTTATTTGAAACAACGCCTGCATTTTGGTATGGCCTTCCCAGTCCAATGGTAAGAGGAATATCCAAATCATAAAGTATATCCCTGGTTTCTCTAGAATAATAGTCGGCTGTAATTGATAGGTTTGACCACAACGATATATCCAAACCAATATCTATCATCTCAGTAGTCTCCCATGAAATCTGGGAATTGGCCATGGTATTTAATGCTCCTATATTGACTATTTCTTTGTTAAAAGTATAAGACCCAATGGCAATTGATGAGGTAAATGGATAGTTACCAATATCTTGATTACCCAATCTTCCCCATGACCCCCTTACTTTAAACTCCGTAAGAAAATCACTTAAGCTTTCCATAAATCCCTCTTCGGACACTCTCCATCCAGCCGATAGCGAGGGGAAAAATCCATATTTATTGCCACTTGAAAACCTAGATGAACCATCATATCTACCATTTATTTCAAACAAATACTTTTGATTGATATCATAATTTACCCTACCAAAAAAAGATTGCAGGGACCATTCTGAAGCTGATCCAGAGTTTTGCTGATTCGCAGCCGACCCAGTGTTTAAAACAGGATAGTCAGGTAAAATAAAATTATCCCTAAATGCAGAGGTAAATTCATTATAATAATCTTCTCTAGATGCTCCCAATAGCACCTTTAAATTATGATCTTCATTTATTACCTTATCAAAGACAGCTGTTGCCCTTAGGTTATTATAAAAAGATCGACTATACTCTCTGGTAAGAGTGCTCAGAGCAGGAGATCTGTTCGCCAAGTTACCATCAGGATGAAAAGTGTCAATTGCCCCATAAAACTCATCATTACTATATTCTGCAAATCGTGGGGCAACTGCAACCGATAATTTTAAATCATCAATTGGATTATAATCAAATGAAGTGTTAAGCTGTATTCTTGGAAGGCTACTATTTTTTCGTAATCCTCCATCATTACTAAATGCTATTGGATTCGCACCGTTCCAACCTTCACCCCATGTACCATTGGAATTGATTCCCGGTTGATTTGCAGGGATCCTATTCATCCAGTGAAAAACACTAGATGTACTCCTGCCCGGTTCTTCAGTAACTTTTGCAAGCAACTGGAGGTCTACCTTCATACCAAATCTTTTCGAAAAAGTAACGTCAGTGTTATTTCTAAAGGACAGACGTTTAAATCCAGAATTATTTATGATACCTTTTTGGTCCAAATAGCCAAATGATGTAAGAAACTTTATCTTTTCAGCCCCTCCGTTTACACTAATAAAGTGACTGTTCATAATTCCTGAACCGGTTAGAACCTCTTTTTGCCAGTCAGTATTAGGATATAAATCAATATTCCTTCCGCCATCTTCTATATAATCATTAATTAATTCTTCAGAATATAAGGGATCTCTACCTGTATTAACATATGCTACATTTGTCAATCTCATATGATCTATAGCATTTACCATGTTTGGTAAATTAGTTGGCTGTTGCCATCCTACATATCCTCTATAATTTACAACTAAACTTTCCCCCTTTGCCCGCTTAGTTGTGACCAATACAACACCGTTTGCAGCTCTGGAACCGTAAATTGATGCAGAGGCAGCATCTTTCAAAACTGAGATGGATTCGATCATATTGGGGTCAAGACTATTGATATCCCCTTCTATTCCATCAATAATCACCAAAGGGTTTGCGCTACTCAAGGTACCTACTCCCCTAATTCTGATGGTCCCACCATCTCCTCCCGGCTTACCCGACCTTTGAGTAACAGTTACACCAGGTGCAAGTCCTTGAAGTGCTGCTGACGCCTGGCCTACAGGTCTTACCGAGATATTTTTATCTGAAATTGAAGACACAGCCCCAGTCAGGTTCACTTTCTTCTGGGTACTAAATCCAACAACGACAACTTCTTCCAAGCCCTTTATGTCTTGAGAAAGAGGTATAGATAAAGAACTTTTGTTGCCGACCTGTACCTCTTGAGAGAGATACCCAATAAAAGAAAAAATAAGCGTTTGATCTCTTTCCTTCAATTCAATTGAAAAGTTACCATCAATATCTGTAGAAGTACCAATATCCGAATCTTTAACCCTTACAGTTACTCCAGGAAGGGATTCCCCTGTATCTACATCATAAACTTTACCAGTAATATTGGAATTTTGTGCGCTTACTATCTTGGCATTCAATAAAACCAATAAGGGGACTAAAAACCAGCAGGCAAAAATCCACCTTAGGAATCCGTAAACATTAATTTTCATAAGACATTATTTTGGGTTGAAACAATCCATTATTAACAATAACACAAAGAAACATTTTTTAATTTTTTAAAAAGTAACGCTTTTTGGTAACGCTCAAATGAGATTTAAAGTCATTTAAAGCAATAAAAATAATTTAAATTGAGAAGTGGAAATCATGGTCCCATTTGGAAAATGTGACAAGAGTAGACAGTAAGTCTCACTGAGACAGTATGAGACTACTATCTAATGTTAAAACCGTGTAATGGGATCAGTCGAATTGGTAATGGGACT
>NZ_BAAHAP010000104.1:0-17287 GCF_054777495.1 Echinicola sediminis
CGAGTCTTAAGAGCAAAAACAGAAAGCTTTCCCAGAACAGCAAGGCTTCTTATTTCGGCAAATTTTTATTAGTGGTTGATGAAGCTTTTAAGCAGGACTATTTAAAAGAAAACTTCAAGTTAAAAATAGCTCCCCTAAAACAAGAGGAAGCAAGCAGAGAATTTCTGTCAATGGAGGAATTAAAAGTATTGGCTCAAACACCGTGTGAAGTTCCAAAACTGAAAGAAGCGGCTCTTTTTTCTGCTCTTACAGGGCTAAGATGGAGCGACCTGATTAATTTGACTTGGAGTCAGTTTCATCACTCAGCAATCAATGGCTACTACATTCATTTCAGGCATCAAAAGACAGAAAGACCACAAACCTTAAATATTTCAGATCAAGCTGTTGAAATCTTAAAACCGCTTGTTGTTGAACCAGATTCAAAAATATTTAGTGGGCTAAAATATTCAGTCTGGACAAATTTAAAATTATCCCAATGGATCATGAAGGCAGGAATCGCAAAAAAAATAACCTTTCATTGTTTCAGGCACACTTTTGCAACGCTACAACTATCATTGGGCACTGATATATACACCGTATCCAAATTACTAAATCACAAAAATGTAAAAACAACTCAAATTTATGCCAAGGTGATTGATGAAAGAAAAAAAGAAGCGGTAGAACGGATTCCGGACATCGGCTTTTTCAATAGTAAACAAGGCTGAATTGCCATTATTGGTTCGGGACATGTAAATGAATTAAAGCGCTAACTAACAAACCATAAATAACTTAAAACCTGACACTTACTTACATTTAACTAAATCAACCATAAGTCAAACAACTGCAACATCTACCTTATGTAGTATCAAACTAATCATCGTTTTAAGTAGCTTGTACAAGCCATCATTATATGAGTCAAGGGATATCCAATCGTACACTACTAGAAGCGGGAATATTTATTTTTTAACAATTCACTGACTCCTGCCACCCGATTTGATTTAAGCCATTCAATTAAATCATGTTTAAAAAAGACCAATACTTTTCCTGTCTTGCAATAAGGTATTTCATTTAATGACGTCTTTTTATATAAAGTAGATTTGGTTAGCTTTAAAAATTTAGCGGCCTCTTCAACAGACATGACCGCACTATTGTTCTCTTGTATATTTTGTTCCAGGAGTTTGTCCAATTTTGAATTGAGATTTTCCAGCTGTTTGGCCATTTCTTTGAAAGAAGCTAACGTAAATTCCATGTATTCCTGCTTTTGGTTTATGTTATTTTATACTGTTCAATCATAAGCAATATTTAAAACAATTATTCCCCATTAAGACCCTACTTGTGATAAATTTTTATGGATAAATCAATCTTTCTATAGAAAATACCTGCTTATTGGTCTTTACAAAAATGTTAAATTGGCATTTGAAAGCTATAGAGAACCAATTGATGAACAAAACCATATAAAGTCCTTTGGGCTTTACCCGTAACATCAAATTCCTTCAGATAAACCTTCACTAAGAAAGAAAGGGCTGGAAACCATAAAATGGCTGCCAGCCCCGCTATCAATCATATTTTTTTCCCTTTTAAAAAGTCTGTTCCGAAAGGAAAAAATTGGTAAGGATGCGCTTTAATTAATGAATATTGATGAAAAACATCCATACAATGCATACCGGTTGTTTCATCATACCAAGAACATTCTACTCTGTGATTACTAGAGCCGGATAAAATTCCCTTATCGGGAACGTAGCGGATCACCTGCATGATTTTATTGTCATTCTTTCTTCTTACATGATCCCCAGGTTTAAAGAGCCTCATTGGTCCCTCCTTTCCTTTTTAAGTTAATTCCCGTTAAACTTTGACTCCTTGAGAAAAACAAGGATGGGTACGAAGATGAAGATACTTCAAAAAATAGAAAGGAGGATTGGGACATTTCATCCCAATCTCCTCTTTTAACAAACCCGTGTAAACCTTTAATTTATTACACTATTTAACGTGAATCCGTCTGGCAGGTTTAACCTTTGCCCTTTCGGATTTTGGGATGGAGATATAGAGAATACCGTTATCATACTTGGCTTCAATTTTATCTCCAATTACCATGTCCTGAGGAAGTGAAAAAGACCGGCGGAAAGAATGGTAATTGAATTCCTTCCTCACGTAATCATCGGTAGTTTTTTCTTCCTGATCAGTCTGCTCGGCTGAAACAATGAGCATATTGTTTTCCAACTCAACCTTAAAATCTTTTTTTTCCATTCCTGGAGCAGCTACCTCCAACATGAAACTATCATTGGTTTCACGGACATTGACGTCAGGAAGTGTGCCCCGTTTTGAAAAGTTTTCATTATGCCAGTTGAAGATGTCCCTGTTAAAGAAATCATCAAAGACATTGGACACAGTTGGAAACAGATCGGGTTTTTTCACTAGATTTCCCATAGCTTAACCTCCTTTTTTTTTAAATGAATTAATTTAAACATTAGACAATCAAACTATAAGTTTTTCATATCATGAAAATACAAACGCAATGCCATTACCCCGTAGCATCATAAAAAAATGATATAATTATAGTATTTCACGATATTATGACAGTAAAAAGACATTGCATGACAATTTTTCAATTATTCACTACTGAAATTATGTCAGTTTTAGAATAGTTATGAGATAAAAAACAATTTTGGGCAATTCATTTCCAATAAATTGGACAACAGGAAAACAGGCTTTCTTATAATGGTCAAAAAAGCTGGCTTGCATTAAGCGGAAATGTCTTCATTCCAGCACAAGCTAAAATCATTTCCTCGAAACAGAGGGGAGCTTCCTCCCCTAGCCTCATCTTCATGGCTTAGAATTTCTGATACGAGTTCGCATCCCTCTTTGACCCATGGTCGAATCTTCAGCAAATCATCATTGTCCTCCACTATTTCTTAGAAAGCATTCCACAACAAGCTTTTGATATACTTTCCTTGAAATGATGAAAAAACGGAACCCTAAGAAAAAGTTTCCGTTTAGAACTATTGAATCATTAAGCCGAATAAATTAGTAATAGTTTATGAAAGCATACTTTTATTGGTTGGCCAATCTACTTCATTCGCCGCCCGCAAATAGCTGAAACTGGATTATGCTTAAGAAGATTACATTGTTTAACCTCAACGATTGATAATTATGAAAACATCTTATTTGGAGTATTACAAATTGATTTTGGATAAGGTGAGTTTCGATTCCGCTCTTTGGAAAAAGGAATACCAAAAGGCCTTATCCCTGCTGAATCCACAAGAGGCCTTTCTCTTAAAAAACTGGGCACGGAACAAGTATTATCCTGCCCACCGGAAATTAGCAGCACAAAGTGAAAAACAGCATAATGGTATTCCCCTAAAGCCTAGCAGGCAAACCAAAGTGATATAACAAAAGGCCAGTTTTATGCTGGCCTTTTGCTTTTCCCAAGCTAAAACCTATCTCGATGGCACATCTCCCGCTTGTATTTCCAATGCTTTAAACGAAATCAAAAACCGGATCTCCAATGAAAATAATGTTTTGCTTTAGACCTAAATGGGAAATAATCGGTGAAAGGAACAATGTCGGGGCAACAAAAACTATTTTCCTGAACGGGTAAACTCTGTGATTATGCGGGCCATTTGGAAAAATTAAATTATTATAGCATTATGCTTTGCCCATAGACTAAAACTTCCACGAGGAAGCGGCAAAACATAGCTAAATAAGGTAGCAGACGAAAAGCAAACATTAAAAGAGCAAGACCGTACCATTGGAGATTGGCCTTCCAGTTATTTCGGTTGCTGTAATAAGAGTAAGATGACAATTTTCAACAAAATAAAGTGGAGCGCAAGCATCCTTTTGGTATTTTTCATTGTGCTGATCACGAACCTCATTGACAGGGACAACTTTCATAGTCTGAGCAATTCCGTAACCACCATCTACGAGGATAGAATCGTTGCCAGTGACCTTTTATTTGAAATGTCACGGCTTATCAACAAAAAAGAAATTGCCATCATCTCTTCCGATAGCAGCTCCCTACCCCGCGATATCTCCAAAACAAACACCGCTCTGGACAATTATATCCAACAGTACGATCAAACCAAATTGACCGAAAAAGAAAAGTTTGTTTTTGAGCAGTTAAAGGAAGAGATCGCAACGCTAAAAAGGATCGAACAGCATGAGGGCAGTCCTGACAAGCACAAGCTGCTTGAGCGCATAGCCAAGATAAATCAGCGCTTGTACGATCTATCGAAAATCCAGCTTGAGGAAAGCAGAAGGCAAGTGTTTATCAGCAATAAGGCCAAGGATACCATCAACCTATTCACTCAAGGAGAGATCATCTTGCTGATTCTCATGTCCATTCTTATCCAGATCATCATTTTTTATAAGCCAAAAGAGTTGAAGGAAAATTAAATGATCCACACCGATGTAGACAAGTGTCCTCGAAAGGACAAGAAATTGAGGATATCCTAATTTGACAAAAGCCCTGACGCGGAAGATGGGTAATATTTTTCAGAACACCCCTTACCATAATAAAAATATTCGTTAAATTCGCTTTGAAAAATGGAAGTCCTACGATCAAAATATCAGCTATCTTTAGCCCAATCGCTCTTCACAGCGATAGTTGGGGCTGAAGTGCGGCTTCCACTACTTTGCAAGGCTCTTTGTTCAGATGTTAGAAGAGAACTGATAAAAGTAATTTCCTCAAAACGGATCATTTTTTCCTTCGCCTAATCCTTTTTGAGCATGTTTCTGGATACTTTCAACAATAGTTTCATACAACTATCACTTTCCTGCTACAGGAAAGTGATCTTCCTGTATTCCTGCAGTAAAGCCTTTATTCCTATGCTCTCCTTTAGGGCATGAAGGAGAGCGCATTTTCGTAAATAATGGTATTTTCCAAATCCTTTGGAAAATATACTCGCTTTTAATGCCCAGCAAAAGCGATGGAATACAACTATGCTTTGCACATCAATATGAAACCGTTAATTAAAAAGTCCGATTACGAATCCATCAAAAAAATACTCGTAGCCTCCGCCAATATGGGCTACCAAAAAGATACCCTTCCCATGGAAATGGAACTCAGAAACTGTGAAATAGTTGCCGACCATTTGGTGCATGACCGCATTGTGAGGCCGGGAACCACGGTAGAGGTCCAGGATTGTAAATACAACAATATCATTAAGGTTACCTTGGTCC
Source organism: Echinicola sediminis (assembly GCF_054777495.1). Lineage (NCBI taxonomy): Bacteria > Pseudomonadati > Bacteroidota > Cytophagia > Cytophagales > Cyclobacteriaceae > Echinicola > Echinicola sediminis. Next base: position 5,155 of record NZ_BAAHAP010000104.1, read on the forward strand.
CTCCCCATGAAGTCAATGTCACCACAGGGCATATTTCCTTGCTGGCTCCCTTGGCCGTGGCTCTTTTGGGATTTCAGGAAGGGCATGAATTTTCGTGGGCCTTACCCTCCGGCGAAAGAAAATTAAAAATATTGAAGGTCGAATAGGCATGGGCAATTACTGACCAAGGGTTAATAAGTTTAAACCCATTTGAATTTAAAAGATCAGGATAAAAAGAATGCGCTGAATCAATTCTAGATTCACCGCATTCTTTTTTTACTACAAGTGTGAAACTACCAAAGGAAAATCTAAATATCCTCTTTAAAAAAGGTGCTAAATGCTCAATTGTTACTGTAATTCTGTACGCTTACAGGTAATTCACATTTCAAAATACTCCGGCCTAGACTTACTTCTTGACAATTCTCCTAATCCTGTGGTTACCTAAATCAGCCACGTAAACCACCCCATCGATGACTTCTACATCTGTGGGATTATAAAACTGGGCCACCGCACTGGGACCATCCAAAAATCCGCGGACAGTTCCACCTATAGTGGAAACTTCACCATCTTTGATCATTCTTATTTTATGATTGGACAGATCTGCGACCACCACTTCACCGGATGCTCCAACGGCCACTCCATAGGGGTTATTGAACTGCGCTTCTTCCGTCGCTCCATCCCTTGTTCCTTGGCTACTGCCCGCAAGGGTGCTTACCAATGCAGTGCTTAAATCAATTTTTCGAATCAAATGATTAATTCGGTCAGCTACAATGATATTTCCCTCATTATCAAGGTCCAACCCGGAAGGATTACTGAACTGGGCTTCTGCTAATGCACCGTCCTGATGCCCTTTACCACTTCCTGAGACCGTACTGACTTTTCCGTCAGGATCAATTCTCCTAATCATATGATTGATATTATCTGCCACGTACACTACTCCTTTATCATCCACAGCCACATCCAACGGTTGATTAAACTGAGCGGTATTTCCTGGTCCATCTTGGTATCCGGCTATTCCAGTGCCTGCCAAGGTACTGACATTCCCATTCGCATCAATCTTTCTAATGGCATGGTTGTTACGGTCAGCGATGTATATATTCCCTTCTTTATCTACACACGATTTCCATGGATAGTCAAGCGTGGCTGTCGTTACAGGACCATTCTGGAAACCTTTTCCCCCTGTTCCCAAAATGGTACTTACATTTCCGTCCAAATCCAACTTTCGAATGGCATTATTGGTCCTGTCCGTAATGATCAGGTAGCCCTCAGGATGTAGGGACACTCCTTCTGGGTTCCTGAAAAGCGCTTCGTTACCCTTTCCATCGACCAGGCCGTATTCACTACTTCCTGCCAAACTGGAAACTTTGTATTCCTCAGGAGCCTGAATAAACGTAAACGTCAGGTCCGCCCCTTCGGCCATTTTCCCATTGACGGATACCTCCAAATTCACCAGTCCCTCACCCTGAGGAACCAGAACCTGCAACTGGCCTTTTCCTGCTTCAAGTATAGTTGCTGCACGCCCATCAAACAACACCTGATTGTTTTCACGGATAGGAGAAAAATCCCTGCCGGTGATAATTACCACATCATTAGATGTCCCTTCCTGTGGGCTCATGGTAAAAACAAATGCGTCCTGGCTTATGGCTGGATCATTTTCCTCTCCATCACATGCCCAATGAAGAACTGCAGCCAAGGAAAGCAATAGAACATTAATATATTTCATGATTTAAAATGATTATGGATTTTTTTTGCTTTTAATTATCATTTACCAAAATGGCCCAACCATTGGCTACCGGCCTGGGGCTGCCGTCCGAAGGCTTGTTTCTAATATGAAACACGTCCGAAAGACTATGAAGACTGACAAAGGTGGAAGAGCCTCCTCCGTCCAAATTGGTGGCATCCTTTACGCCAAGCCCAGCGAATACTTCCGCCAATTCCGATAAAGTCAAACCATTGGAATATTCAAAGTCGCGACCATCCACCACGACGAAATAGACCTCTTGTGCATCAGTATATCCCACCCCTGTCCTGGGATGAATGGCGGCATTACTTATAGGAGCAAGATCGTAGTCTTTGACCAGGATATCCCCTGCCCCAAGCCCGAAAAGCAATTCCTCCTCATATTGGTCAAATTCATCCGACCGCCCGATCACAGGCCTGTCGTTTTTATCAATTCCGAAAAAAGAGTCAAGCATGGCCGTTCTTTTAATAATTTCGCCATCCAAAACTACAATTCCTCTGGGCTCTCCTGTGGTCATATTAAAGAAATCGGAATTGACCGCTGCCACCACCTTCTTATCCGGCACTTCTACGTAGGTCATCATATCGGGAATGGGCTGCATTCCATAGCCCTTACTTCCATAAGGCGTAAGCGCATTTATCTGCACCCCTTCCTCCTTTAGGTCAATCTTAAAAACGAACATTCTCATGGACAAACCTTTCATGGACATATAGTGTATATCGGTTTCTTCTACTCCAGGTGCGACCAGGAATGTGGTATCCCAAAACACATTGCTCACCAAGTGGGTACTGTCCATTAGGCGTTGGGTAATGGGCGAAAGTTCCTCCCCGATAATGGAGGGGGCTGCATCTTCGTTTTTACAACTGGCGGATGCCAATACCAATGCAGCTAACACTAATACCGAATAGTAATATTTTATATACTGAGTCATTTTCTTTATCTGTTTTTAAGATTAATAACCGGGATTCTGCTCAAGATTGCTATTGAGCATAAGTTCTGTTTCTGGAAGAGGCATAAGGGTCTCTCTTTCTTGGATTCCGATTTCTTCTACCGCTTTACCTGTCCTGACCAAATCTAGCCACCTGAACCCTTCTGCAAATAGTTCTTTCCTGCGCTCTTCCAGTATTAGGTCAAGGTACTGAGCTTCAGAACTGGCTGAAACCGGTGCCAAGCCTCTGGCTTCCCTGAGTTCATTCAACCGGTCAATGCCAGCCAATCCCTGTCCTTCGGCACTGATTAAATACATTTCGGCTATTCTACTCACATTCAGGGGATCTGTTCCGGTTTGTCCACTGGGATATTTATTGATCACATCGAGCCCTTCATAGGTATCCACCGAAATGGCAGCTCTTTTGTCCGATCCTTCAAACATCTCCATTGCCCAAGGGTTGGGCTTAAAAACATAGGAACCACTTTGAGGGTGGGCATAGGTATAAAACAAGGTACTTATATTGATGCTGGATTCAATGGTAAGATTGACAAAGGAAAATATCAATTCAGAATTGGCCTGCCCCCGGAATATTTTGTCGAAGTTGTCCAGCTTAAAATAAGGCTTTGCAATCAATTCTTCGGCCAAGGAAGCAGCCTCATCCTTTTTTCCTTGTTGCAGTTTTACCCTGGCCATTAAAGCCTTAGCCGCATCCTGAGAAACAAAATGATAGTCTCCTCCCAGGTCCGCGGAAAAATCCGGAGCATACTGAATGGCATCTTCCAATTCCTCCTCTATAAAAGCGAAAACCTCTTCAGGAGTATTTCTAGGGAGTTTTTCCATGGTATTCTCCCTTTGGATAGGTACTCCTCCATATTTGGTCACCAGGTTATAATAAATATAAGCCCTAAAATAATGGGACACCCCTCTCACCTGATTTAGCTCTGGCGAATCTGGAAGCTCTTTCAGGCTTTCCACCAAGGTATTTACCTGATATAATGCTTCATAATATCCGATCCATATATTTTTGGTATAGGCATGTTCTGGCCGTAAGATATTACTGATAAAAGCATTTGTTCCTCCTCCATTTACGGAACCTGCTGAATTAAAATCTCCTCCCAACAAATCTCCAAGAATATAGGATTCTCTTCCAGGATCATTCTGAACGGACTGGTAAATACCGATAAGAAAAGATTGCGCATCTTCAGCAGAAATTTCAGATTCTGAAGATACGGCAGATCTTGGGTATAAATCCAGTTGGTTACTGCATGATGTGGCAAAAACCATAGCCACAATGAATATGGATATCTTAAACTTCATGATTGCTTTCATTTTTTTATTAGAAAGAGATATTTAACCCAATGCGCAAGGTTCTTGGTTGGGGCAGGTTCATATTGTCATCCCCCATGAAACGTGCATCGTAGTTTTTGGATACTTCCGGATCCAGGCCGGAATATTTGGTAAGGATAAACAGGTTTTCCCCCTGCAAATACAGCCTGCAATGGGACATATCAAGCTTCGTCAATAAGGACTTGGGCAAAGTATATCCCAAGCTCAGCGTACGGAGCCGAACGAAAGATCCGTCCTCCAAAAACCTTGATGAATTGTAAAGGTTATAGCTGCTGCCATGTACGGCTCTAGGCACCTCATTACTGGTACCTGGTCCTGTCCACCTATCCGCAGCTACCTCTTCCCTGAACCCCTGCTTCCCATAGCCCAGCCGATCAGTGGTTATTCTCCAGGTAGCATACACTTCGGCTCCCATAGAATAAGTCAAAAATGCTGATAAATCGAAGTTCCCATACTTGAAAGTATTGGACCAACCTCCAAAAAACTCAGGATTGGAGCTTCCAATGATCTGACGGTCTTCCACATTGATAATGCCATCATCATTTATATCCTCATAAATTACATCTCCTGCGCGAACGCCTTGATCATACAAGGTCTGGGGGACTTCTTCATCATACTGGTAGATTCCCAACATTTTGTACATGTAGAAACTGCCGACTTCTTCTCCTACTTGCAGGGTACGGTTGGCCCCGATCAAAAGTGCCTCATCTCCTAAAAGGGAGGAGAGTTCATTATCAATAAATGAAATATTAAAATCCGATTGCCACTGGAACTGCCCGAAACGGTTATTATACCCCAACATCAGTTCTAGGCCACGGTTTTGCATACTTCCGATATTGCTGGTAATACTGCTAAATCCTGAAGTAGCATGGATGGGCATGCTGTAGAGCAGGTTTTCCGTATTCTTAATAAAGTAGTCCGCAGTAAGACTCAGCTTTCCCTCGAGAAAACCAGCGTCTATCCCTATATCAAATTGCTTGGCTGTTTCCCAGGTCAAATTTGAGTTGCCAAAGGTAGAAATCGATAAACCACTGTTGCCGTTATAATTGGCCCCGCCGCTCATCAAAGCCTGATAGGCATAGCTTCCAATACCATCTTGGTTACCAGTAGCACCGTAACTGGCCCTTAACTTGAGATCTGTTTGGTTCATGTTCCAGAAAGCCTCATCCGAAATATTCCAACCTGCTGAAACAGAAGGAAAAGAACCGTATCGTTTTTTGGGTGAGAATTTGGAAGAGCCATCGGCACGCAGGGAGATCGAAAGCATGTATTTATCCGTATAGCTCAAATTTGCCCTACTATAATAGGACTCCAAAGCATTTTCTCCGAAGCCTGAGGTAGCATTGGCGATCTCACTGGCCACCGATATCACATCAAAAGATGCGGAGGGAAATCCCCTTCCATCGATATAGTTTGTACTTGTGCTTACCTTCTGATAGGAATGTCCCACAAGCGCATTGACAGTCAACTTACCAAACTCATGGTCATAATATAGGGTGTTTTCGACCAAGCCATTAGTCATCATCCTACGCTCATCCAGCACCCTTCCCTGTCCGGCACCATAAGGATGCACATCGGTATAATGAAGATAATCTTCAGTATAGCTCGCATCCATTCCAAATGTATTTTTCAGATGGAGGGAAGGACTTATCTTAATGTCCGCAAAGGCATTGCCCAGCATCCTATAATTATCCAGCTTGGTCTTTTGCTCATTAAGTATTTGGACATTGTTATGATAAACCAGTTCCTCGGTCCCACCCACGTAATAATCTCCATTGGGCTTAAACGGCCGATCAAAAGGGCGCTGCCCCATGCTTCTTAGAAAAATGGAAGACCCATAGGTTCCATTGGGTATCCTATGGTTCCTAGAAAAGCTCAAATTGGTATTCACCCCAACCTCCAACCAGTCAGTGGCTTGGTGGGTTACGTTTACCTTTCCATTGTACTTTTTGTATTCGTTGGTTTCAATAACCCCTTGCTGATCCAAAAATCCACCTGATATAAACAGCTTCGTCTTTTTTGTCCCGGCACTGAAAGCCATGTTGACATTGGATACCAAGGCATTTCTGGTTACCCAATCCAACCAATCCGTATCTGGCAAACCAGGATAAGGATTTTCGAGGTACTCAACAAAATTCCCATCCCCAAGCCGGTAACCGTTTTGTTGGTTAAAATTAAATTTTGCTTCGTTCTGGACCTCCAGATAGAGTTCGGTTCCTGCCATTTTTAGTTTATCCACATTTGGTAGGTATTGTACACCAAAGTTGGAATTGACAGAAAAACTGGATTGACCTTCCTTACCTGATTTGGTAGTGATGATAACCACGCCATTGGTGGCTCTGGAACCGTAAATTGCTGCTGATGCAGCATCCTTAAGTACGTCAATGGATTCAATATCTGCCGGATTGAGCTGTGACAAAGGATTCATCCCCTCTCCCAAATTAAATAATGCTGCGTTGGTATTGACCAAGGGAATCCCATCCACCACATACAAAGGTTCGTTTTCTCCACTTAGTGATCCTATCCCCCTAACACTTACCCTCAGGTTACTGCCTGGTGTCCCTCCTCCAGCGCCTACATATACTCCCGGCATACGACCTTGCATCAATTGGTCAGGCCCTTGAACTTGTCTGAAATTTTCTTCGGTAGGTTTAAAATTAGCGATGGCACTACTGACTTTCTTCCTTTCCTGTTGGCCATAACCGACAATCACTACCTCAGAAAGGGCATTTTCTGCTGGTTCTAAAATAATATCGATATCAGATTGGTTGTTAACCGCAACTTCCTTGGGGGCATAACCAATATAACTGATCACTAAAATAGCGCCATCGGGAATATCACTGAGTTTAAATCTGCCATCCAAATCGGTGACTGTGCCTTTTGCCCCACCCTTTATCCTAACAGTAGCGCCTGGTAGCACTTCTCCATCAGTGCTTTTTATAGTACCACTTATGTCTATTGTATTTGACCGGGCATCCTTTTCCTGAATGACTACAAACTGGTCAATTATTTTAAAGGTAAAAGGCTGCTTGGCAAAAAGAGATTCCAAAACTTCCTCCAGCCTAGCATTTCGCATTCTAATACTTACTGGAAGTGCCCCGTCAATTAGTTCATCCGAATAGACAAAACTAACTTTAGTTTGGGCTTCTATAATGCTAAGGACCTGTGTAAATGATGTTTCTTGAACATCTACATTAAGTGCTTGGGAATGTACCTTGGCACTTACCTGAAAACATAGGGCCAAGCATAAAATAAAAGTCCATTTCATAACCAAAAGGTAATTTGGAGGGGCAAAGGAAAGCGCTTCCCTTCCTTGTCCCAAGTAGGTAAATTTCATAACTTTACAGTTTAGAAGTTGATTGATAAAATTTTAATTGTGAAGGTTAAATGGCATCGATCAGCCAGGCCAGTGGTTTTCCGAGGACCACTGGTTTTTTAGTCTTTTTCTGTTACATAGAGTATCCCGTTTTTAAATTCAAAATCAATTCCTCCCGAAAGTTCCAAAACTTCAATCACCTTGGATAATTTGGTGTTCATATCGATGGAGGCATTAAAATGGCGTAAAGGGATTTGATCTTTCCTGTCCACTTTGATATTATACCATCGCTCCAACTGGCGGAGAATTTCATCCAATCGGGTGCTTTGAAACATAAAATACCCCTCTTTCCAGGCAATCACCTCTCGAGTAGCAACCCTTGAAACCTCAAGCCCCACTCCAGAAATCGCCTGAAATCCAGGTTCCAACACTTTCGTTTCTCCTTTGTGTACCACCTCAACCTTTCCTTCCAGTAGGGTTGTTTTGGTGATCTCTTCATTTTTATATGCCTTTATATTGAAGTGGGTCCCCAACACCCGAACCTGAGTTCCGTTGGCATCCACCGTAAAGGGAGATTTAGGATTATGGGCTACCTCGAAATACGCTTCCCCACTGAGGGAAACCTCTCTTTTGTTCGGCTCAAATTCAGTCGGAAAACTCAGGGATGAAGCACTGTTGAGCCACACTTTGGTCCCATCCTGCAGTTCCACCTTATACTTTCCTCCGTTGGGGACAATAATTTTGGAGTATCTTTCGCCCTGGAAACTCATATTCTTATCCATGCGGATAGCCACAAAATCTTTCTTTCTGGTAACCTGCATTCCGGCTAGAAATTGTGAATTCCCTTCTGAGATCTCCTCTAAATCTATTTTCTCTCCATTGGAGAAAATTAGCACCGCCTTGTCTTTTCCGGGCTCAGCATCAGCAATGAGAGAGGCATTACTATTACCCCCATGAGGACTAATATTTTGGAGGGATTGGAGCATGGTCCAAGCCGTAATTACCAGCGCCAAAACAGCCGCCAGAGAAGCTATTTTTTTGAACCAATATTGGCGGTATACTGGAACGCTATTTTTAGAGGAGATACTGGATTCCAACCTTTTAAAGGATCTGTCAGAATCTATACTCTCCAACTTTTTTATTTGCTGGTCTATAAAATCCTCAGAGATAAGGTGATCATAAAACGCCTTGTTTTTTGGATCCTCCGACAACCAGTCCTCCAACTGCTCCCATTCCTCGGGACTGAGCGTTTTCCTTAGTTTTTTATGAATTAATGTGGCGTAAAAATGATACAGATTGTGCTTATCCATTCCAATGTCTTTTCCTTATTACACCGGAATCCTCCATTGGGGTGAAAGAAAACTCAACTTTTTTATCAAAAAGCCTTAAAATAACACTGTCTTTACATTATTAACAGTTTATTAATATTAAAAAAAGCGTATAGACCTCAGGGTCAATGCGTAATTTCAAAAGTTTCAAACTCCTTTGCTTTTGAGTTTTAACGGTATTTATGGTGACTCCTAAAATATCTGCCACTTCCTTATTGCTTTTCCCCTCCAGGAAAGACAACTCAGCCACTGTTCTGCAGCCCTCAGGAAGACTTTCCATGGCCTTATAAACCATCCCGATTACTTCGGATTGAATAAGATGATGTAAAACGGTAGTATCTTGCACCAAATCCCTCAAATCTTCCTCTTTGCCAGCCATTTTCTGCTGGCTTTTTAAGGCATTCAAACTTTGGTTCCTTACCGCCTTATATAAATAGTTCCTTATATAATCTTCTTCCCTTGAAAAATTCGATTCAGGCCATTGGGAAACATGAATAAATACCTCCTGAACTAAATCTTCTGCCAATGATTGGTCTTCCACTATTTGCATGGAAAAATAAACCAACTTTTTATGATAAGCATAAAACAATTCCTTAAGTGGATCTTTATTCGATTTTTTTTCAGCACGATATATTCTATGCCTATTATTATCCTCCATTTTGTTCTTGCTATAGATACAAGGTAAACTGATCATTGCCAGCAGCACTTAGTGATCGGTTATCCAAACAAAATTACTAAACGCTCTCCCAAGGGGGGGGCAAAAATGTATTATGAATTTATTAAAATAGGACATCTACCCAAAAATATTCGGATAAATTAACTTGTGATGAATAGAATTTTTTGATTTTTGACCTTGAAGCTTTAATTTAGATAAGGCTCTTCTATCAAGTTAATTTTCAAAAAGTTAGCCTTATTCTAATAGATTTTTGCATTTTTAGATTTTTCAACCATGAGTGACATCAAGATTATCGCAGTAATTACCTACATCATTTTTACGGTATTGGGCGGCATTTGGGGCTTGACAAGAAGTAATAGTGAAAACGCCCAATTGGAATACGCTATTGAACGTGTTAACGTAGAAACTGACCGCCAGGGAAAAATAGCCTTGGTATATTATTGTGCTGGCCATCCCTACCTCTCTTATGATGTAGACCAAAATAACATGGTATTGGAAGCTGGCGCTTTTGCTGCTTTCTCAGTGCTTGAACATTCAGGTCCTGAAAGCCCATTCAAGTTAGGAACGTTAACTACTTTAATGGGAGGGGCTTTTGGAGGATGGACGATCAAGGATGTTTACAGATTTTCACAGGCTTCAAAAATAAACATCGTTGCCAAACGGGCCATAACCATTATAGTTTCTGCGGTTACTGGTTTTGGTTTAGGCTATTCTCTTGGAATATCGGCTGGTAATTTCTTTAGAAACTGTGATTCGGAGAAGATGGTTGGTAAGCTAAATTCACCCAAATTTTGGCATAAGTTGGAAGAAAATATTTTCAGAAACGCCGTTTATAATATCAGTGTAAATCACCAAGGAGCCATAAGCACGGACGATTATAAAGTTGAAGTAAATCGCATCTATACTTCTGAAAGTCCCCATCAAGATATCAATTCAGCTTCTTTCAGGATCCTTCAAAATGCCCATGGAGCAAAATTGGATTTTGTACAAAATCAAAAATGGTATCAAAAATCTTGGGCAATATTTGCCTTCACTTTGGTCATTGGTAGCCTGTTGACCTTAGGTTTGCTCCTTATAATTTCCAGATTAGAAAGTCGATAAGGTATTTAAGGCCTGTAAGGATACTTAGATAAAGGCCGTCCTATTTTTTTATATGAATCACTTAACATCATACGTTAAGCTGATTTCAGAAACCATAGGAAGGTGATCGGATAGCTCAATTCCCTCCAGGACTTCACTGTCAATCACTTCAAAAACAGCTCCATTGCTTACCAAAACATAATCTATTTTCTTCCTTGGTTCCTCCACTTGAAAAGTATAAGCGTCCTTTTTGTGGCTGAGGCTGAGCTTGATTATGCAAAAGCTCGATCGCCTTTCTTAAAAACTGGAAGTAGCTTTGAGGGGCATGACCATTGCATATATCCCTGATTTATTTTTAACCTGATACGATAAAACTTATATTGCAAAAGGCATCATCAGTTATCAATCACATTTCTAAACCTCCAAAAACCTTCAGTAAATGACGATAAACTTAGCCGTGCTTATTGATGGCGATAATATTCCTTCAGCCCATGTTAAAGAAATGATGGAGGAAATAGCAAAGTATGGAAACCCGACCATTAAAAGAATCTACGGGGACTGGACAAAACCGCATTTGGCCAAATGGAAAAATTTACTTTTGGAAAATGCCATTACCCCTATTCAGCAGTATGCTTATACCACGGGTAAAAACGCAACGGATTCAGCCATGATCATTGATGCCATGGACATTCTTTACTCGGAGAAAGTTAATGGATTTTGTCTGGTCTCAAGTGACAGTGACTTTACCAAGCTGGCCACCCGCCTCAGAGAAGCAGGGATGCTGGTCATTGGTATCGGTGAAAAAAAGACGCCCGCCCCATTTATTGTAGCCTGTGACAAGTTCATTTACATTGAGATCATCAGGAAAGAGCTGGATAAAAAAGAAAGTATCGGTAAAAAAGAATCCGAACCCGTGGACCGGATTTCGTCCAGGGAAATAAAATTGATAGCAACGACCATCTCGGATCTCTCTGATGAGGATGGATGGGCTTTTTTGGGCGATGTGGGAAGCCTTATCCAGAAAAAACGCCCCAATTTTGATTCCCGGAATTATGGCTTCGAAAAATTGACCCCTTTGATAAAATCAACCAACAGGTTTGAAATTGAACAGCGGGAAAACCCAAAAAGTAAGCACAAGCTTATTTTTGTAAAAAATAAGGAAAGTTAATTTACAAAGGTGATCGCATGCCCGGGCTTTCCTGCCCTTCCGGTTCTTCCTATTCTATGGATATAGGAATCCATGGTCATCGGAAGCTGATAATTGATCACATGGCTTACATCGGACACATCGATCCCCCTGGCAGCTACATCGGTGGCTACCAGTACCCGGATGTCCCCCGACTTAAACTTGTTTAACATATTGACCCGGTAATTTTGCGACTTATCACCGTGAATCTGCCCGGCAGTGATCCCTTCCCTGTTCAGCTTTTTAACCAGTCTATCGGCCAACCTTTTGGTTTCTGTAAAGAGAATTACCTTTTCAGGATTCAGTCGCTGAAACAGGTCATTCAACATCCCAAACTTGTCCGCACCTTCAGGGACATAAACCGTCTCTTGTTCTATGTGCGTATGAGTCTTTGACTCAGGGCTGATCTCAATTTCTATCGGGTCTTTGACAAGTGAGGCGACCAATTGTTTTTGAGAAGGGGAAACGGTGGCAGAAAACAACATGGTCTGTTCCCTGGATCCGATGAGCTGTACGATTTTTTTAATGTCCTTGACAAATCCCATGTCC